>NZ_SDIG01000049.1:0-36326 GCF_004122755.1 Streptomyces sp. TM32 | reverse complement strand
GGTCCACGCCGTCCAGCGCGCGCACGCCCGGGAACGACTTCGTCACCCACCCCCCACCACACCAAGCAAGCCAGCCCAGGAAGAGAGGTGCAGCGCATGACCGGCGTCAATGACGACGTACCGGGCGGCCGCGAACTGCTGCGCGTGGAGGGGGTGACGAAGTCGTTCCCGGGCGTGCGCGCGCTGGACGGCGTGGACCTGACCCTGCGCGCCGGTGAAGTACACGTCCTGCTCGGCGAGAACGGCGCGGGCAAGAGCACCCTCATCAAGATGCTCTCCGGCGCCCACCGCCCCGACGCGGGCCGCATCCTCGCGGCCGGTCGGCACGACGGCGAGCAGTCCCCCGGCCAAGGCAGAGGACAGGCCACCGGGCAGGCCCCCGGCCAAGGCAGCGGGCGGGCCACCGGTCAGGACGGCACGCACGAAGGTCTGCACGGCGGTCTCCATGACGGCCTGCACGAGGTGCACATCCGTTCCGCGCAGGACGCCGAGCGGCTCGGCATCGCCACCATCTACCAGGAGTTCAACCTCGTCCCGGGGATGACCGTCGCCGAGAACATCTTCCTGGGCCGCCAGCCGCGCACCCGGCTCGGGCTGGTCGACAGGAAGGCGATGCGGGCGCGCGCCGCCGAGCTGCTGCGCCGCGTACGGCTGGACGTGTCCCCGGACACCCCGGTCCGCGAACTGGGCATCGCCCGCCTCCAGATGGTCGAGATCGCCAAGGCGCTCAGCCTGGACGCCCGTGTTCTGATCATGGACGAGCCGACCGCGGTGCTGACCTCCGAAGAGGTCGAGACCCTCTTCGAGATCGTCCGTGAGCTGCGCGACGCCGGCGTCGGCATCATCTTCATCACCCACCACCTGGAGGAGATCGGCGCCCTCGGCGACCGGGTCACGGTCCTGCGCGACGGCCGCTCGGTGCGGGAGGTGCCGGCCGCCACCGACCAGGACGAGCTGATCCGGCTGATGGTGGGCCGGGACATCGCCGAGCAGTACCCGAGGCAGCGCCCGGACGCACCCGGCGCGCCCTTGCTCCGCGTCCGCGGGCTGACCCGGCACGGCGCCGCGGCCGGGCCGGTCTTCGAAGGCATCGACTTCGAGGTGCGGGCCGGTGAAGTCGTGGGCCTGGCCGGGCTGGTCGGCGCGGGGCGCACCGAGGTCGTACGGGCGATCTTCGGCGTGGACCGCTACGACGCCGGTACGGTCGAGATCGACGGCAAGGAGCTGGCCCGCGGCGATGTACGTGCCGCGATGCGCGCCGGGCTCGGCCTCGTACCGGAGGACCGCAAGGGCCAGGGCCTGGTCCTCGACGCGTCGCTCCAGGACAACCTCACCCTCGCCCGGCTCGACCGCGACACCCGCGGCGGGCTGGTGGACCGGGGCGCCCAGCGGCGCGAAGCGGCCGCCGTCGCCGAGCGGTTGCGGGTCCGGATGAGCGGTCTGGGGCAGCACGCGCGCACCCTCTCCGGCGGCAACCAGCAGAAGATCGTCATCGGCAAATGGCTGCTGACGGACGCCAGGCTGCTGATCCTCGACGAACCGACCCGCGGCATCGACGTCGGCGCGAAGGTCGAGATCTACCAGCTCATCAACGAACTGACGGCGTCCGGGCGGGCGGTGTTGATGATCTCCAGCGATCTGCCCGAGGTGCTCGGCATGAGCGACCGGGTGCTGGTGATGTCACAGGGCCGGCTGGCCGGTGAGCTGCCGGTCGAAGCGGCCACGCAGGACGCCGTGATGGAGCTGGCGCTCCAGGCGCCGGATCACCCGAGCACGAAGCACCACGACGAGAGCGCGATGGAGGGCTCCGATGTCCACTGAGGTGAAGACAGGAGCCGCCGCCGAGGCGGTGGTACGGGCACCGGACCGGGACGGCCTGGCGGCGTGGCTGAGCCGGGCGGTCCTCAGGAACGGCCCGCTCGGCGGTCTGATCGCGCTGGTCGTGGTGATGGCCGTGCTGTCCAGGGACTTCCTCAACGGTCAGAACCTGCTCAATGTCGGCGTCCAGGCGTCGGTCACCGCGATCCTCGCGTTCGGCGTCACCTTCGTGATCGTCTCGGCCGGTATCGATCTGTCCGTCGGTTCGGTCGCCGCGCTCTCCGCGACGGTGGTGGCCTGGGCGGCCACCGGTGAGGGCCTGCCGGTCTGGACGGCCGTGCTCCTCGGCCTGGTGGTCGGTGCGGCCTCGGGTCTGGTCTCCGGGGCGCTGGTCGCCTACGGCAAACTGCCCGCCTTCATCGCCACGTTGGCGATGCTCTCGGTCGGGCGGGGCCTGGCCCTGGTCATCTCCGGAGGTTCGCCGATCGCCTTCCCCGATACGGTCGCCGCGCTCGGTGACACGCTCGGCGGGTGGCTGCCGGTGCCGGTCCTCGTCATGATCGTGATGGGACTGGTCGCCGCACTGATCCTGGCCCGTACGTACTCCGGCCGTGCGATGTTTGCGATCGGCGGCAACGAGGAGGCGGCCCGGCTCTCCGGTATCAACGTCAAGCGCCGCAAGCTCGTGATCTACGCGCTGTCCGGCCTGTTCGCGGCGGTCGCCGGCATCGTGCTCGCGGCCCGGCTCACCTCGGCCCAGCCGCAGGCCGCCACCGGCTATGAGCTGGACGCCATCGCCGCCGTGGTGATCGGCGGGGCCAGCCTCTCCGGCGGCTCCGGCAAGGCTTCCGGCACGCTGATCGGCGCCCTGATCCTGGCCGTCCTGCGCAACGGACTCAATCTGCTGAGCGTCTCGGCGTTCTGGCAGCAGGTGGCCACCGGGCTGGTCATCGCGCTGGCGGTGCTCCTGGACACGCTGCGCCGCCGGAGCGCGCGATGACGGCGGGGCGGACGGTAGCCCGGATGGCGCGGAGGACGGCGCGGAGGACGGCGACCCGGTTGAGTTCCCGGACGGATGCTCGGCCCACGGCTCGTATGGATGCCTTGCCCACGTCCCGTACGGGCGCCCGGCCCAAGGCCCGTACCACGGCGGCGCGGAGGACGGTGTCGCTGGTGGCCGCGCTGGCCGCGGCCGCCGCCCTGGCCCTGACCGGCTGCGACCGCGGGGGCAACACCGACCTGGGGCTGGCACTGTCCACGATGAACAACCCCTTCTTCGTCGGCATCAAGAAGGGCGCGCAGGCCGAGGCGGACGCCCGCGGTCTGCACCTCAACATCACCGACGCCCAGAACGACCCCACCCAGCAGATCAACCAGATGGAGACGTTCACCAGCCAGAACGTCAAGGCGGCCATCATCAACCCGGTCGACTCCGACGCCGCCGTCCCGGCCGTCGGCGTCGCCAACCGGGCGAAGGTGCCGGTGATTTCCATCGACCGCGGTGTCAACGGCGGCACGGTCGGCTCGACCATCGCCTCCGACAACGTCGCGGGCGGCCGGCTCGCCGCGAAGACGCTGGCCGACTCGCTCGGCGGCAAGGGAAAGGTGGCCTTCCTGGAGGGCCAGGCCGGTACCTCCGCCGCCCGGGAGCGCGGCCAGGGCTTCGAGGAAGGCATCAAGAAGTACCCCGGCATCCAGGTCGTCGCCCGGCAGCCCGCGGACTTCGACCGCACCAAGGGCATGGACGTGATGTCCAACATGCTCCAGGCGCACCACGACATCGGCGGGGTGTTCGCCGCCAACGACGAGATGGCACTGGGCGCGTCCAAGGCGCTGGGCGGCCGCTCCGGCAAGGACGTCAAGGTGGTGGCGTTCGACGGCACTCCGGACGGCGTCAAGGCGGTCCGCGGCGGCACGCTGACCGCGACCGTCGCCCAGCAGCCCGAACTCCTCGGCAAACAGGCCGTGGACTGGGCGCTGAAGGCCGCCCGCGGTGAGAAGCTGCCGCGGTCGGTCAGGGTGCCGGTGGTGCTGGTGACGGGGAAGAACGCCGCGACGTTCGGCGGCTGAGCGCGCGGCCCGGCGGCCGGCCACGCCGACAACGACAGAGGCGGGCCGCCGCCAACGACGAAGGAGAAGAAGTGGGAGAGCGGTGCATGTATGACGTCCTGGTGGTCGGCTCGGCCAACGCGGACCTGACGGTACGGGTCGAGCGGCGGCCCGGCACGGGCGAGACCGTGCTCGGTACGGACCTGGTCGAATCGGCCGGCGGGAAGGGCGCCAACCAAGCGGCCGCCGCGGCCCGGATCGGCGGGCGCACCGCACTGCTGGCGCGGGTCGGCGGCGATGCCTTCGGCGAGATGCTGCTGGCCGCGCAGCGCGCGGCGGGCACCGATGTCGCCCCGGTCATCGTGGACGACGTGGCCCGCAGCGGCACCGCGATGATCATCGTCGACCCGGACGGCGACAACAGCATCGTGGTCTCGCCCGGCGCCAATGCCGCCCTCTCCCCTCAGGACGTGGCCGCCGCGCAGGACACCATCGCCGCCGCCTCGGTGGTCTCCCTCCAGCTGGAGATTCCCATGGAGTCGGTACGGGCCGCTGCCGCGGCCGCGGAGCGGGCCGGCACCCGCGTCGTCCTCAACCCCTCTCCGGCACCCGAGGCGGCCCTGGCCCCCGAACTCCTGGCGGTCGCCGACCCGTTGGTGGTCAACGAGCACGAGGCGCGGCAGCTGTCCGGGCGCGCCGACGGCAGCCCCGCCGAGTGGGCGCGGGCGCTCCGTGAGCAGGGCGCCCGCTCCGTCGTGGTCACCCTCGGCGGCGACGGTGCGCTGGTCCTGGACGCCTCGGGCAGTGAAGACATCCCGGGGGTGCGGGTCAAGGCGGTGGACACCACCGGCGCCGGCGACGCCTTCACCGGCGCCCTCGCCACCCGCCTGGCCCGCGGTGACGCCCTGCCCGAGGCGGCGCGCTTCGCCGTACGGGTCGGCGCCGCCGCCGTCACCAAGCCGGGCGCCCAGCCGTCCTATCCGACGCCGGCGGAGCTGGCGGAAGTGGCGGCGACGGCACCCGAGGAGCCGTCGCAGGGCTGACACCGGTGCGGAGCCGGCGGCCGTACCGGCGCCGCGGTGCCTTCCGCGCCGACGCTGCACCGGCCTTCGTGCGGGCGCCGTCGTGCGGGTGCCTTCGTGCCTCCGCCACGGGCCTGGGGCGGTCGGCCGGGACCCGTGGCCGTGGGCCTGGCCAGGGCCGGGGGCCGCAACGGGACCCGTCGGCCCGGCCGGACCTCACTCCCCGTCCGGCTCCAGCTCCTTCGTCCCGTACAGCGCATGGTCCGCGCCGGTCGCCAGTGCCCAGTAGCGGTCGCCGTAGGACCAGTGCCACCACTCCGTCGGGTAGTTGACCAGGCCCGCTGCGGTGAGGGCGGCGGTCAGTACCCGGCGGTGGGTGCGGGCGGAGGGGGACAGTCCCCGCGCGCCCGTGTAGCAGGCGCCGTCGCTCTCCTCGGGGGAGGCATTGATCGGTGTCCCCATGTCGACCTCGTCGCCGTCCGCGGTGACCAGGGTGAGATCCACCGCACCGCCCGCGCTGTGCGGGGCTGTCTCAGGGGGCGACACATACCGGCTCGCGTCCTGGTGGAGGCGCTGCGCCGGCCGTTCCGGGAAGGCGGCGCGCAGCTCCTCGGCGTACTCCTCGAAGTAGCGGCGCTGCAGTGCCGGGGGCCGGTAGCCCTCGACGATCTGCAGCCGCAGTCCGTCCGGCAGCAACTCCTGGGCCGCCAGCAGCCGTTGCAGCACTCCCTGGCGCAGGTGCGCGAAGTCTCCCCGGGCGTCGTGCCGGTCTTCGGCCACCGTCAGCGCGGGCGCCGCGGTCCGGAGGTCCACCAGCGGCTCGTCGCACTCCTTGACGGGTATCGCGGCGATGGCCGGGTCCGCCATCAGTGTGATGCGGTCGCGGGCATCGCTCAGCACCAGCTCCGCACCGTCGCCCTGGACCGGCCCGCTCCACTCCGCGGCCGACGCCACCCGTTCGCCGGTCGGCAGCCAGCCGCCGCTGAGGCCGCACGCCGGGCCGCAGCTGCCGATGCCGGTGCCGTTGGCCAGCAGCACCTGCAGTCCGCTGTCCCGGGCCAGCCCCGCGTACTGCTCCACGCGCCCCGCCGAGTCGTGGAAGGCGCTGGCGAGATACACCCCGCAGCCGTCCGCCGCGGCTCGCGCCGGCACCTCGGGGAAGCTGCTGTCCAGGCAGGTGGCGAGCGCGAACCGGATCCCGCCGAGCATGAAGCGGCCGTCCGCGCCGCCCGGTGTGAAGAGCTTGCGCTCCTCCCCGGACAGATGGCGCTTGTCATAGCGGGTGAGCAGCGCACCGTCCGGCCCCAGGACGAACGAGGAGATGGTCGGCCCGGCCGTACCTTCGCGGGCCCGGCCGGCCGCATTCACCACCGCCGCGATCCCGGCCGCCCGGCAGGCCTCGCGTACGGGCGCCAGCCGGGCATCGTCCTCGGTGACCGTCATCCCCACCGGATCGGCGGCCATCAGGCGCAGGTCGTAGTGCGTCAGGGCGAGTTCGGAGAACGCCACCAGACCGGCGCCGCGCTCGGCGGCCTCGCCGACGAGCGCGGCCATCCGTGCGGCATTGGCCTCGATGTCGCCCGGGACGGAGGGGAATTGTGCGGCAGCAATGATCATTCGCCCATGATGCCCCGCGACGGCGCGGAGCGGGCGCGCCTGTGGACAACCGGCCCGCCCGCCGCGCCGTGCTGGGACCGGCCGGCCCGTCCCCCGGGGCTACCGGCGTGCGGCCCCGGACGCCGCCACCGTCAGGATCGCCCGCACCTGCCCGGTGATCGCGAGCCGGTTGCGGACGAAGTCCTGGTCGGTGACCGGCCCGGACGGGTCCGTGTTGGCGGGGCCGAACTCCAGCACCGGGGTGTGCAGATGCCCGCCCGGCAGCGCCGGCCGCACCGCGTCCCGCAGCAGCGTCGCCCGGTAGGCGATCTCGTTGGACAGGTAGTCCCCGCCGCCGCCCGCACGGGCCGTGGATCCCGCGGTCGGCCCGTCCGGCCGCACCACGGGCGTGGTGCCGCCCGCCGGGATCTCCGTGACGGCGGTGTGGTCGACCACGGGGTAGGGGCCGGTGTCGGCCGCCACGATCCGTGCGTACGGCAGGCTGGTGCCCGTCCACTGCGGCTGCGGCCGTACGGTCGGCACCCCCGCCGGAATCGGCACGGTCCCGGTGCGCTCTGCCCGCGCATTGTCCGGATAGCCGCCCCGCCAGGCCCCGTTGGTCCGCTCGACGTCGAACCGGCCGGGCCGTCCCTGGCTGATGGTGGTGAACAGGTCGGCCTGCCGCGGCCCGCTGCGGAAGTGCGGCAGCAGGGTGCGTTCCACCGTGCCCTGCGCGAAGTCGGCCCAGCGCACAGGGAAGACCGCGGTCTCGATGCGGGCCGGTTCACCCGAGGCGGTCCGTACGGTGGTCCCGTCCAGGGCCAGCGCCGCCGCCCCCGACGGATTGCTCCGGCGGGCGTCGTCGTCCAGCTGGAAGGGGTCGAATCCGGTCACCACGATCCGCAGCACGTGCGGTCCGGCCGGCAGGTCGATCGAATCCTGTCCGCGCGAGCCCCGCTCCAGCGCGTCGAGGAGAGCGGCGCGTCGGGCCCCGGTCAGCGGGAAGCCCGGCCGCCACGCCCGTAGTTGGCTGGTCATGCCCAGCCGTGCCCAGTACAGCGGCCGGTCGTCGTCCCGGCTCAGATCGCCGCCGTCCGGCCCGCGCCCCTGGGCCCGGTCCACGGCGCGCCGCCACAGCGCCCGCCCCTCGTCCGCGACATAGTGCTTGGCCTCCGGGTACGTCGTCACCCGCGCCAGCCCGGCCGCGAACTCCCCGGCCCAGGCGTCGAATCCGCTGCGCCGCAGGATCTCCTGCGGCGCGGCCTGCGTCAGCCGGCCCTCCTCGACCGTGCTGTCCGGCGCGGTGGCGGCGTGGGCCGGTGCCGTCAGCGACAGCGGGACGGCGGCCAGCAGCGCGACTCCGAGCGCGCCCATCCTGGTACGTATGCGTCTCATGGGGGCGAGTAAAGCGCCGCCCGGGGCGGGGCGGTAGAGGCCCGCGGTGCCCGGCTGCGGAAGCGGCGCGACTCCGTCAGCCCCGCTCCGGCTCGCCACCAGCCCGATCGGGTGACTCAGAGCGGTGTTGGCGCGGGCGTCTCGGCCCTTGGGGAGCAGGCGGATAGGTTGAGCGGGATCCGGCCGCTCGAAGCGGTGCCGACGAGGCCGGATCTCCGGCCTTCGCAGTCCCGTCGCAGCAGGAGGTGAAACCACCGGCATGGACGTTCTCTTCCTCACGAGCGTGGCGGTGGTCGTCGCCGACCCGCCGCTGAGCCGCAAGCTGTTCATCGAGGCTCTTGGTCTCCCCCTGGAGGGGGAAGGCGAGGGCTACTACTCCAGCGGAAGCGTCCCCGGCAGCAAGCACTTCGGCCTGTGGCCGCTCTCGCAGGCAGCAGAGGCATGCTTCGGAACGGCTCAGTGGCCCGCGGACCGGGTGGTCCCGCAGGCATCGATCGAGTTCGAGGTGGCGAACGCGGAAGCCGTCACAGTCGCCGGCGCCGAGCTTCAGCGCGCGGGCTTCGAGCTGGTGCACCAGGCCCGCACCGAGCCGTGGGGCCAGACGGTGGCCAGACTTCTCACGGCGGAGGGGTTGATCGTCGGGATCTCCTACGCCCCCTCCTTGCACGATTCGCAGGACGACCAGCACCCGGGGTGAGCCCGGGCCGAGACCGGTGAAGGCGACGCAGCCGAGCCGCTAGCCACCGGGCCCGTCGGCCTCTTCCCCACCCGGCCCGTCAGCCTGCTCGCCACCCCGCCCGCCGGGGCCCTGTTCCCCACCCGCTCCGCCGCCCCGCTCCTCCCCGAGCCCGAGCAGCGCGAGGAAGTCCCGGAACGCGGCCGGCATGTCCACCTCCTGCGGATCCAGCAGCCATTGCAGCTGGAGGCCGTCCATCACGGCGACCAGCAGCGGCGCCGCCCGCTCGGGCGTCAGGCCGCCGGGCAGGGTGTCGCCGCACTCCGCCCGCAGCGCCTCGGCCAGTGCGGCGCGTACGAAGCGGAACCGGGATTCGAAGAAGGCGCGGGCGGGGTGGTCCTCGGTGACGCTGTCGGCGGACAGCACGGTGTACGTACGGACGATGCCGGGGCGGGTGGCGTTGTAGTCGACGAGCGCGGCCAGGGTGCCGGTGCGGCGGCTGCCGGACGCCGCGGCGGCCGAGGCCAGGTCCCAGCGGTCGCGCGCCTCCAGCACGCCGACCAGCAGCAGTTCCTTCGTCGGGAAGTGGTGCAGCAGCCCCTGCTGGGACAGCCCGGCGCGCTCGGCGACGGCGGCGAGCGAGGTGCGGCGGTAGCCGCGTTCCGCGATGAGCTCCATCGCCGCCTGCAGGATGGTCTCCCGCCGCTCCGCGCGACGGGCCTCCCGGCCGCCGCCACCGGCCCGTGTCGCGCCCGGTCCGCCGTCGCGGGATCCGCCCTGGTCTCGTGCAGTCACCGGCCGAGCGTATCCCTCGCGTGGAGATCCCGTACGGCTGATGTATCGGGAAAGTAACGGTCCTTACCGGGTGCCTGGTGACCGGGTCAGAATCCGGACAGGGGAACGCACGACCACCCAGGGAACACCGGAGAGCTGCATGACCGATGACCAGACCCACGGGCCCGCCGGTGTTGCCGCCGGCCTTTCCGCCCGTGACCGTGCACAGGACCACACCGCGGCGGTGGAGCGGGCGCTCGCTGCGCTCGACCTCGACACCAAGGTCCGGCTGCTGTCCGGCCAGGACATGTGGACGCTGCCGGCCGTCCCGGCGATCGGGCTGCGGTCGCTGGTGATGTCGGACGGCCCGGTCGGCGTGCGGGGCCAGGAGTGGAACGCCGGGGACCCCTCGGTGGCCCTGCCCGGCCCCACGGCGCTGGCCGCCACCTGGGACCCCGAACTCGCCCGCCGGGCCGGCCACCTCCTCGCGCAGGAGGCCCGCCGCAAGGGCGTGCACGTCCTCCTGGCGCCGACCGTCAATCTGCACCGCTCCCCGCTGGGCGGCCGCCACTTCGAGTGCTATTCGGAGGACCCGCTGCTCACCGGCGTGATCGGCGCCGGATACGTCCGCGGGGTGCAGGAGGGCGGCGTCGGCGCGACGGTCAAGCACTTCGTCGGCAACGACGCCGAGACCGACCGGCTCACCGTCGACAACCGGATCGCCCCGCGCCCGCTGCGCGAGCTCTACCTCGCGCCCTTCGAGCACCTCGTCGAAAACGCCCGCCCCTGGGCCGTGATGACCGCCTACAACCAGGTCAACGGCTCGACCATGACCGAGCACCGCGCGCTGGTGCAGGGCGTGCTGCGCGGCGAATGGGGCTTCGACGGCTGCAACGTCTCCGACTGGACGGCCGCCCGCGACACCGTGCGGGCCCTGCGCGGTGGCCTCGATGTGGCGATGCCCGGCCCCCGTACGGTCTACGGCGCGCCGTTGGCCGAGGTCGTCCGTGCGGGTGAGGTGGCGGAGTCGGAGGTGGACGACGCGGTGCGCCGGGTGCTGCTGCTCGCGGCTCGCACGGGGTGTCTGGACGGGGTGCCGGCCGCGGTGGACCCCTCCGCCCTCCCCCGGGGGATCGACGGCCGGGCGGTGGCCCGCGACCTCGCCCGGCGCGGCTGCGTCCTGCTGCGCAACGAGCCCGTGGGCGGGGGGCGGCGGGCGCTGCCGCTCGATGGTCCGGGCCTGCGCAGGGTCGCGGTCATCGGGGCGGCCGCGCGGGACGCCAGGGTGCTCGGCGGCGGGTCCGCGACCGTCTTCCCCGAGGCGGTGGTATCCCCATTGGAGGGGCTGCGTGCCGCGCTGCCCGACGGTGTCGAGGTCACCTTCGCGGCCGGCAGCGACGCGCGCACCCGGGTGCCGTCCGCCCGCGACGGCTTCACGCTCTGCGCCCGGTACCTTGCCGCCGACGGCCAACTCCTCGCCAAGACAGCGCAGTTGGACGGCACGGTGCAGGTCATGGGCCGCCTCCCGCGGGGCGTCACCCGGCAGAATCTGCACGCCGTCGAGCTGACCGGCAGCTACCTCCCGGAGTGCGGCGGCAGCCACACCTTCGCCGTCTCCGGCACCGGCGCACTGCGGCTGACCGTCGGCGGTTCGGTCCTCTTCGACGGCCGCTGCGCGCCGGAGGGCAACGACCCCTTCGAGGCGTTCCTGAACCCCGTCGAGCGGCGGGTGACGGCGGAGCTGACGGCGGGCGAGCGTACCGAGGTGACCCTGCGGTTCCTGCCGGACGGCCCGGAGTTGGGCGAGGGGCTGGACGGGCTGCGCTTCGCCCTCGGCCACCACCCGCCGCGGCCCGATGCGGACGAGCGGATCGAGGAGGCGGTCCGCGCCGCGGCCGACGCCGATGTCGCGATCGTCGTCGTCGCCACCACCGAAGAGGTCGAGTCCGAGGGCTTCGACCGCCGCGACCTGCGGCTGCCGGGCCGCCAGGACGAGCTGGTCAGCCGGGTCGCCGCCGCCAACCCGCACACCGTCGTGGTCGTCAACGCCGGCTCTCCGGTGGAGCTGCCGTGGCGCACGCAGGTCCCGGCCGTGCTGCTGAGCTGGTTCCCCGGCCAGGAGGCCGGCGCGGCGCT
Organism: Streptomyces sp. TM32; assembly: GCF_004122755.1. Classification (NCBI taxonomy): domain Bacteria; kingdom Bacillati; phylum Actinomycetota; class Actinomycetes; order Kitasatosporales; family Streptomycetaceae; genus Streptomyces; species Streptomyces sp. TM32. The sequence continues at coordinate 24,860 of NZ_SDIG01000049.1, read as the reverse complement.
GGCCGATGTCCTGCTCGGCGCCCAGGAGCCGGGCGGCCGGCTCCCCACCACCTGGCCGGCCCGGCTGGCCGACGCCCCGGTCACCACCGTCACCCCGACGGACGGCCAACTTCTCTACTCCGAAGGGGTGTTCATCGGCTACCGCGCCTGGCAGCGCTCCGCCACCGCGCCCGCCTACCCCTTCGGGCACGGCCTGGGCTACACCGACTGGGAGTACGAGTCGCTGGACACGACCCCCGACTCGGTGCGGGTGCGGGTCCGCAACGTCGGTGACCGGCACGGGCGCGAGGTCATCCAGATCTATCTGGCGCCCACTGCGGACGCCGTCCCGGACGCTCCGGAGCGCCCGGACCGCTGGCTGGCCGGCTTCGCCGTCGTCGAGGCGGCCCCGGGCGAGAGCGCCGAGGCCGAGATCCCGCTGCCGGACCGGGCGTTCGAGGTCTGGAGGTCCGCTTCCGAAGGCTCGGCAGTGAGCGGAGGCGGAGCGCAGCGGAGCGAGGACGACGGCTGGCGCCGGGTCAAGGGCGTCTACCGCGTCGAGGCCGCGCACAGCGTCGAGGACCGCCGGCTGACGGCGGAGGTCACCGTCGGCTGACCGGCCCGGGAACGGGGGCACCGTGAGCCGGCGGTGCCCCCGCCGGCCCCTCATGAGGTCACCACCGACACATCACCGCCGCTCGTCCGCGCCGTCACCTTGTGCGCGGAGCGCCCGTCCGTCGGGACGGAGACCTTGCGGTCCCCGCCGCTGGTGGCGGCGTCGACCGCATAGGCACCCTTCGGGAGGCGGATGGTGACATCGCCTCCGCTGGTCCGGGCGGACACCTCGTCGGGCGCCGCGGCCAGTGCGAGGTCCACATCGCCGCCGCTGGTCCTCGCCCGCACGCTGCGGGCCGCGGAGTCCGTGACGGTGACGTCGCCGCCGCTGGTCTCCGCGACGATCCGGCCCCGGGTCCCCCGGACGGTGATGTCCCCGCCGCTGGTGTGCAGCTCGACCGAGGCGGTGCGCGGCAGCAGCACCCGGTATGCGACCTCGCACCGGCGCCCCATGCCGCACTCCGCGGCCTTCAGCGTCAGCCGGCCGTCCTTGACCGTGTGGGCGGGGTGCGGCTTGCGGTCGTTGTAGCGGTACTTCTCCGTCACCCGGACCGAGCCGCCGGCGTCGACCGGCACGATCTCGATGTTCCCGCCGTGCGTGGCCGCCGACAGCGCGCCGACCGTGCCCGGGACGGAGTACGTGCGCTGCGCCGTCTTCGTCGGGCCGTAGTCCGGCAGCGAGCAGCCCGCCACCACCAGCACGGCCAACGCCGCACCGGACAGGAGCAGATGAGGAGCGCGAAGGCGGGCCATGGTGATGGTTCTCCCTGGGCAGGCAATGGAACGGCACGGAGCGGACCGGACCGGACAGGACAGGAAAGCCGGTCACTGCTCATCGTTCCGTCACCGCCGCCCCGCCGCGTCCCCGCACAGGATGACCTACGCCCGCTACGCCCCTAAGGGGTTCCCGCAGCCCGTGGCCGCACCGAGAAGCGGTACACGGTCTGCGAGCAGTAGTGCTCGCCGGGCCGCAGCACCGTACCCGGGAAGTCCGGCCGGTTGGGGGAGTCCGGGAAGTGCTGGGTTTCCAGGGCGAGTCCGGCCCCTGGGCCGTAGGGGACGCCCGAGCTGCCTCTCAGGGATCCGTCGAGGTGGTCCGCGGTGTAGAGCTGGAGACCGGGCTCGGTGGTGGACAACTCCAGCACCCGGCCCGACCGTGGGTCGTGGAGCTCCGCGACCGGGCGCGGAGCCGGTGCGACCCCGCCGTCGAGCACGAAGTTGTGGTCGTAGCCGCCGCCCACCGCCCGCGCCGTCCGGAAGTCGAAGCGGGTCCCGGCGACGTCGGCGGGCGCGCCGGGCAGCGGAATGCCGGTGGCGTCGACGGGCGTGTACCGGGACGCCGCCAGCCGCAGCTCATGGCCGCAGGCGGAGCCGCTGCCGGCCCCGCCCAGGTGGAGATAGGTGTGGTTGGTGAGGTTGACGACGGTCGGGGCGTCGGTCCGGGCGCGCGAGACGACGTGCAGCGCCCCGTCGGGGGAGAGGGTGTAGGTCACCCGCACGTCCAGGGCGCCGGGAAAGCCCTCCTCGCCGTCCGGGCTGACCCGGTGCAGCTCCACGCCGCCGTCGGTCTCCCGGGCGCTCCACACCACCCGCGAGAAGTTGCGCGCCCCGCCGTGCAGGCTGTGCCGCCCGTCGTTCGCCGTCAGCCGGTGCGTCCGGCCGTCGAGCGGGAAGGACGCCCCGGCGATCCGGTTCGCGTACCGTCCGACCAGCGCGCCGAAGTACGACCCGCCGTGCGCGACGTACGAGGCCAGATCCGCGAAGCCCAGCGCCAGCTGCCCCCGTGTCCCGTCCCGGTCCGGGGCCTCCAGGGTCTGGACGATCCCGCCGTACGTCAGGACGCGGACCCGCAGCCCGCCTCGACCCGACTCCAGGGTCCAGCGCTCGACGGGTGTGCCGTCGTCCAGCACGCCGAACGCTTCCCTGCTGACCTGCGTCTTCATGCCGTCGAGCCTATGCCGCCGGGCGGCTGCCGATCCCCGCGGGCGCCCGGATCCCGGGTGCGGGCGCTACCGCCCCGACCGGGTGACCACCTTGAACGCCAGCTCCGCCAGCTCCTTCTGGCCGCGGGGGCCGGGGTGGAACCAGTCCCAGGTGCTCAACTCCCGCCCGGTGAAGCGGTAGTCGAAGACCGACCGGTCGAACCGGCACAGCGGATCCTTGCCGCAGACCTCCGCCAGCGCCGAGTTGTACGCCCGCACCCGGTCCTGCACGCTCGCCCGCCGGTCCTGGGCCGCCTGCGTCAGATCGTCCGGATCGCGCAGCATCGACCCGCACAGGCCCAGCTTCCACACCTGCTTGCCCAGCGGGTTCTTGCGCCCCTCGGACCACAGCCGCAGCAGGTCCGGCACCGCCGCGACATACACCTGGGTGTGCGGCAGGGCGCGCCGCAGCTGCCTCATGGACCGCGCGAAGTCGGCCCGGAAGGAAGCCTGCGGCGTCATCGCCGCCACGTCGTTCCGGCAGGCGTCATTGGCGCCGATCAGGACCGTGACCAGCTCGGGTCTGCGGCGGGTGGCCGAGGCGACCTGTTCCGGCAGGTCGCTCATCAGCGCACCGGTCCGGGCGAAGTTCCAGCTGTGGCCGGCGGGCTGTTCGACCAGCCGTCGGGCGAGGCTGTCGACCGCGGGGTCGGTGCCGGTGGCCCAGGAGACCCGGGGGCAGTCGGCGAGCACCGTACAGGCGTCGAAGCCGGCGGTGATCGAGTCGCCGAGCGCCGCGATCGAGCCGGGGTCGGTGCGCCAGACGGGCGCGGGCGGGCCGTGCCGCTTGCCCGACGCGCCGGAGTGTGTCGCGGAGTCGTCGCTACAGCCGGTGAGCGCGATCAGGAGAGCGGACGCGGCGGCGACGGTGCGTGAGGGGTACCGTCGGAAGCGGTGACGGCGGGCCCGGAAGGGCCGACTGAGGGGGCGAAAGGGCCGATTGATCTGCGTCATCCCCTGTCCCCTCCGGCGTGCGAGTGATATCTCTTCGGGTACCGACGGTACGTCACCACCCGACCGGAGCCGCGCGGTAGCTTTGCCCCGTGCCTTCCGGGCGGTGACCCAAAGTGGCAAGTGCAGTCGGCACAGACAAATTACATCACGTCATTTCCTGTCCCTTTTGCGGCAAATTCCGCCTAATGGTGTTTACTGTAGGTCACCAGCACGCTGGTGCCGAAGTGATCACTGGGGCAGAATGACCACTGTCCCGGCCGCAACCGGAACGGGCACGAGGCCGCTGGGGAAGGCGAACCTCGAACCGCACTGGAGGTCCCGGTGACGACCCGTGGAGTTCTGTACGTCCACTCCGCACCGCGCGCGCTGTGCCCGCATGTCGAATGGGCCGTGGCGGGCGTCCTCGGCGTGCGCGTCAATCTCGACTGGATCCGCCAGCCGGCGTCCCCGGGCACGTGGAGAGCCGAGTTCTCGTGGCAGGGCGAGGCCGGTACGGCCTCCAAGCTGGCCTCCGCGCTGCGCGGCTGGCATCTGCTGCGCTTCGAGGTGACCGCGGAACCCTGCGCCACCGCCGAGGGCGAGCGCTACAGCTCCACCCCCGACCTGGGCATCTTCCATGCCGTCACGGGCATCCACGGCGACATCCTCATCCCCGAGGACCGGCTGCGTGCCGCGGTCGCCCGCTCGGCGCGCGGCGAGACGGAGCTGGCCGCCGAGGTCGACAAGCTCCTCGGCAAGCCCTGGGACGACGAACTGGAGCCGTTCCGGTACGCGGGCGAGGGCGCCCCGGTCCGCTGGCTGCACCAGGTCGTCTAGGACGCGCCCGCCGGATCGTTCCCTCAATCGGGGCCGGTCCCCCTGGCGCGCCGCCCGGCTGCACCCGACACGCGACCACGGTTGCCTTGGAGTGCGCTCTACGTCCTAGCGTGCCGTCATGGCCGACAACAACGCTTCCGACACCCTCTCCGTCGCGGTGCTCGGCACCGGCATCATGGGCGCGGCGATGGCCCGCAACCTCGCCGGGGCCGGTCTGGACGTCCGCGCCTGGAACCGCACCCGCGCCAGGGCCGAGCCGCTGGCCGCCGACGGGGTCCGGGTCACCGGCACGCCCGCCGAGGCGGTGGACGGCGCCGACGTGGTCCTCACGATGCTGCTCGACGGGCCCGCTGTCCTCGACGCACTGCACCAGGCCGCCCCGGCCCTGCCGCCCGGCGCCCTGTGGCTCCAGATGAGCACGGTGGGGCCCGAAGGCCTCGCCCCGCTCGCCCGGTTCGCCGGTGCACACGGGCTGCGTTTCGTGGACGCCCCCGTGCTGGGCACCAAGGGCCCCGCGGAGAAGGGGGAATTGACGATCCTGGCGGCCGGTCCGCAGGACGTACGGGAGCGCGCCGAGGGCATCTTCGGCGTCGTCGGGAGCCGTACCCAGTGGGTCGGCGAGGACGCCGCCGACGGCGCCGCCAGCCGTCTCAAGCTCGTCGTCAACACCTGGGTGCTGACGGTCATCAGCGGTACGGGTGAGACTCTCGCCCTCGCGAAGGGGCTCGGGGTGGACCCGCGCGACTTCCTCGCGGCGATCGCCGGCGGGGCGCTCGACCTGCCGTATCTCCGGCTGAAATCCGAGCTGATCCTGACCGAGAACTACCCCGCGAGCTTCACCGTGTCCGCCGCCCGCAAGGACGCCCGGCTGATCACCGAGGCCGCGCAGGACGCCGGCGTCCACGTGGATCTGCTCGCGGGGGCCGCGGAGCGGTTCCGCCGCGCCGAGCGGCAGGGCCACGGCGACAAGGACGCGTCGGCGGCGTACTACGCCGGATTCGACGACTGAGACGACCGAGACGGCTGAGACTGCTAAGAGGGCTGAGACGGCAGCGGGCCCGCCCGGTGACATGTCACCGGGCGGGCCCGTTACGGGTGCTGAGGGTGCCTCAGATCGAGCGGAAGGCCAGGACCACGTTGTGGCCGCCGAAGCCGAACGAGTCGTTCAGGGCCGCGATCCGGCCCTCGGCCGGCAGCTTGCGGGGCTCGCCGCGGACGATGTCCGCGTCGGCCTCCGGGTCGAGCTGGTCGATGTTGATCGTCGGCGGGGCGATGCGGTTCTTGAGCGCGAGGACCGTGGCCACCGTCTCGATGCCGCCCGCGCCGCCCAGGAGGTGGCCGGTCATCGACTTCGTGCTGGTGATGGCCATGTGGTCGACGTCGTCACCGAACGCCTTGCGCAGCGCCCGGAGCTCGCCGACGTCACCGGCCGGCGTCGAGGTCGCGTGCGCGTTCACGTGCACGATCTCGGCGGGCTGGAGGTCGGTGTTGTCGAGGAGGTTCTGCAGCGCCGCCGCGATGCCGTTGCCGGACGGCTCGGGCTGCGTGATGTGGTGCGCGTCGGCCGAGATGCCCTGGCCGACGGCCTCCGCGTAGACGCGCGCGCCGCGGGCCTTGGCGTGTTCCTCGGACTCCAGGATGACCACGCCGGCGCCCTCGCCGAGCACGAAGCCGTTGCGGTCGACGTCCCAGGGACGCGAGGCGCCCTGCGGGTCGTCGTTGTTCTTGGACATCGCCATCATGTTGCCGAAGGCCACGATCGGCAGCGGGTGGATGGCGGCCTCCGTGCCACCCGCGACGACGACGTCGGCGCGGCCGGAGCGGATCATCTCGATCGCGTAGCCGATGGCCTCGGCGCCCGACGCGCACGCCGAGACCGGCGTGTGCACACCGGCGCGGGCGTTGAACTCGATGCCGACGTTCGCGGACGGCGAGTTCGGCATCAGCATCGGCACGGTGTGCGGGGAGACGCGGCGTACGCCCTTCTCCTTGAGCACGTCGTACTGGTCGAGCAGGGTCGTCACACCGCCGATGCCGGAGGCGATGACGGCGCCCAGACGGTCGGGGTTGATCGACGTGTCCTCGCCCGCCTTGGCGGTGAAGCCCGCGTCCTTCCAGGCCTCCTGGGCCGCGATCAGCGCAAACTGCGCCGAGCGGTCCAGCTTCCGGGCCTGCGGACGCGGAATGATCTCGGACGGTTCAACGGCGATCTGGCCGGCGATACGAACCGGCAGGTCGGTGGCCCAGTCCTGTTCGAGGGTGCTGATGCCGGAGCGTCCGGCGAGCAGGGCCTCCCAGGTCGAAGCGCTGTCGCCACCCAGCGGTGTGGTTGCGCCGATACCGGTGACGACCACGGTGCGATTGGTCGCGTTCACGGGAATTCTTACTCCACGGGTAGAGGGGTCTGAATCGACGGCGCCACCGCGGGGTGGCGACATGCGCGGGAGCTCGATCAGCTCTGGTGCTTGAGGATGTAGTCGGTCGCGTCGCCGACCGTCTTGAGGTTCTTGACGTCGTCGTCCGGGATCTTCACGTCGAAGCGCTCTTCGGCGGCGACGACGACCTCGACCATGGACAGCGAGTCGACGTCCAGGTCGTCGGTGAAGGACTTGTCCACCTGGACGTCCTCGGTGGGGATCCCGGCGATCTCGTTCACGATCTCGGCGAGACCGGCAACGATCTCTTCCTGAGTGGCGGCCATGATGGCGCTCCTTCGGTCATTTTATGGGGAAACTGCGTTACTTGCGGTGAAGATCCGAGCGGCGGCCGGTACATCCGAGGACATCCGGCGTTGCGCAGATCTTGCCTAGGGGAGGGTAACGACCGTAGCGGCGTAGACGAGACCCGCCCCGAAGCCGATGACCAGCGCGGTGTCGCCGCTCTTGGCCTGACCGGTCGCCAGCAGCCGCTCCATGGCGAGCGGGATGGAGGCGGCCGAGGTGTTGCCGGTGGTCTCCACGTCGCGGGCGACCGTGACGCTCTCCGGCAGCTTCAGAGTCTTCACCATCGAGTCGATGATCCGCATGTTGGCCTGGTGCGGAATGAAGACGTCCAAGTCGTCCGGGCTGACTCCGGCCGCGTCCAGCGCCTGCTGGGCGACCTTCGCCATCTCGAACACCGCCCAGCGGAAGACCGCCTGGCCCTCCTGGGTGATGGCGGGGTAGCGGATCTCCTCCGGGGCCGGGCGGCCCTCGGGGGCGTCCCCTCCGGGGACCGGGGTGGTGCGGTAGACGTCCCAGCCGAGCGTCTGCTTGATGGTCTCGGCCTTGTCGCCCTCCGAGCCCCAGACCGTCGGGCCGATCGCCGGCTCCTTGGCCGGGCCGACGATCACCGCGCCGGCGCCGTCGCCGAAGAGGAAGGCCGTCGCACGGTCCTCCAGATCGGTCAGGTCCGAGAGCCGCTCGACGCCGATGACCAGGACGTACTCCGCCGAGCCCTCGGTCACCAGGCCCTTGGCCAGGGTCAGTCCGTAGCCGAAGCCCGCACAGCCCGCCGAGATGTCGAACGCGGCCGGCTTGCCGGCACCGATGCGGTGCGCGATCTCGGTCGCGATCGCCGGGGTCTGCTTGAAGTGCGAGACCGTGGAGACGATCACGGCGCCGATCTGCTCGGGCGTGATGCCGGCGTCGGCGATGGCCTTGCCGGACGCCTCGACCGACATCTGCGCCACGGTCTCCTCGGGGCCCGCCCAGTGGCGGGTCGCGATACCGGACCGCGAGCGGATCCACTCGTCGGACGACTCGATGTGCTTGAGGATCTCCTCGTTGGGCACGACACGGGTCGGGCGGTAGCCGCCCACACCCATGATCCGCGCGTACGGGGTGCCCTGTGAGGGCTTGATCTTCGAGGTCATGCGCTTCGGACTCCTATTCGGCCGGTGCGGAGCCCGCCGCGGCTGCGGCTGACGTCGTTTCGGCGATCAGCGTGCGGGCCGCGTCGAGGTCGTCGGGCGTCTTGAGAGCGAGGGTCCGCACGCCGGGCAGTGCGCGCTTGGCCAGGCCGGTGAGGGTGCCACCGGGAGCCGCTTCGATGAGCGCGGTCACGCCGAGCTCCTTGAAGGTCTCCATGCACTGGTCCCAGCGCACGGGGTTGGCCACCTGGCCCACCAGCCGTCGCACCAGCTCCTGGCCGGAGGAGACCGGCTGCCCGTCCTTGTTGGAGACGTAACGGGTCTGCGGATCGGCGACCGCCAGCTGGGCGGTCGCGGTTTCCAGGGCCGAGACGGCAGGTGCCATGTGGTGAGTATGGAACGCGCCGGCCACCTTCAGCGGTACGACCCGGCGAGTGCCCTCCGGCTTGTTCTCGACCAGCGCGGCGATCTGCTCGGCGGTGCCCGCGGCCACGATCTGGCCCGCGCCGTTCACGTTGGCCGGGGTCAGGCCCAGCTGCTCCAGATGCGGGAGGACGACGGCCTCGTCGCCGCCGAGCAGCGCGGCCATGCCGGTCTCGGTGACGGCGGCGGCCTCGGCCATCGCCTGGCCGCGGCGGCGCACCAGCGTCATCGCGGCCTCGTCGGAGATGGCGTTCGCCAGCGCGGCGGCGGCCAGTTCACCGACGCTGTGGCCGGCCACCGCGCCGACCTGCGTGGTGACGGCGTCGGCCGTCGCGAAGAGCTGCCGGGCGGAGAGCAGGGCGGAGGCCACCAGCAGCGGCTGCGCCACCGCGGTGTCGCGGATCTCCTCCTCGTCCGCCTTCGTGCCGTAGTGGACCAGGTCCAGGTCGATGGCGTCCGACCAGGCACGGAGCCGGTCCTCGACACCGGGGAGGTCGAGCCAGGGGGTCAGGAAGCCGGGCGTCTGAGCGCCTTGGCCGGGAGCGACGAGTACGAGCACCCTCACACTCTCTCTTGTGGGTGGTTCCGCCCGCCCGTGGGGACAGGGACCAAGAACCATCGGGGTAATTGTTGGTGTCCGACAAAAGTCTAGGGTTGCGCCTCACCGTCAGCCAGGCGCCCCAGAATCAGCGCGATACGGAGGGTGAACGCCGACCGCACATCGGAGGGTGACCAGCCGGTGACGTCGGTCACACGTCGAAGCCGATACCGCACGGTGTTGGGGTGCACGAAGAGCATCCGGGCCGCGCCCTCCAGACTGCTCGCCTGCTCCAGATAGACGCTCAGCGTCTCCAGCAGCGCCGACCCCGCTTCCTCCAGCGGTCTGTAGATCTCCTCCACCAGCTGCTCGCGCGCCACCGGGTCCGAGGCCATCGCGCGCTCCGGCAGCAGATCGTCCGCGAGCACCGGCCGCGGGGCGTCCGGCCAGGCGGCACACGCCCGCAAACCGGCCGCCGCGGCCTGGGCCGAGCGGGTTGCGGCCAGCAGATCGGAGACCACCGGACCGGCCACCACGGGGCCGGTGGCATACGGACCGATCAGTGCCTTCGCGGCCTTCAGCGGATTGTCCGAGCCGCCCGCGATCACTACCAGACGGGAGCCCAGGACCCCGGTCAGCACCTGGAGCTTGGCGTGCCGCGCGGCCCGCCGGATCGCCTCCACGGTCAGTTCGCTGTCCCCGTCCGGGGCGGTGCCCAGCACCACACACACGTGCTCGGGGGAGTTCCAGCCCAGCGCCGCCGCGCGCGAGACGGCGCCCTCGTCGGCCTCGCCCGACAGCACCGCGTTGACCACCAGCGACTCCAGCCGGGCGTCCCAGGCGCCGCGGGCCTCGGCGGCCTGGGCGTAGACCTGGGCGGTGGCGAAGGCGATCTCCCGGGCGTAGACCAGCAGCGCCTCGCGCAGTACGGACTCATCGCCCGGCGCCGCGACCTCGTCGATCGCGGACTCCATGACCTCGATGGTGGTGCGGACCATCTCCACGGTCTGCCGCAGCGTGATCGCCCGGGTCAGCTCGCGCGGCGCGGTGCCGAAGACGTCGGTGCTGATCGCCTGCGGGGTCTCCGGATGCCGGAACCATTCGGTGAACGCGGCGATACCGGCCTGGGCCACCAGGCCGATCCAGGAGCGGTTCTCCGGGGGCATCGCGCGGTACCACGGCAGGGTGGCGTCCATGCGGGCGATGGCGGCGGCCGCCAGTTTGCCGGACGAATTCTCCAGACGCCTAAGGGTCGCCGAGTGCGGGTGCGCGTCGCGCGATGCGGGTTCAGACACGGGACAAGCCTGCACTATCGGGGCGGAGAGGTGCGGGGGCGGGGCTACGGTGGGCCCATGATTCAGGTGCGTAGGGCCGAGGAACGCTACCGCGGCGGCGAGCCGGAGGCGGGGACCGAGTCACGGCACGCGTTCTCCTTCGGCCCCCATTTCGACCCGGACAATCTGCGCTTCGGGGCACTGATCGCCTGTAACGAGGAGCGGCTGGCCGCGGGCGCCGGCTTCGACGAGCACCCGCACCGCGACACGGAGATCGTGACCTGGGTGGTGGAAGGTGAGCTGACCCACCGTGACTCGGCCGGCCACGAGACCACGGTACGCCCGGGCGATCTCCAGCGGCTCAGCTCGGCCGGCGGCGTGCGGCATGTGGAGCGCAACGACGGCGCCGGGCCGTTGTGCTTCGTCCAGATGTGGCTGGCGCCGCTCGCATTCGGCGGCGAGCCCGCGTACGAGGTGGTGCGCGGCATCGCCGACGGCACCCCGTACGCGGTGCCGCAGGCCGGTGCGCTGCTGCACCTGCGCCGCCTCGCCGACGGTGAGCGCACCGCGGTCCCGGATGCCGCACGGGCCTATGTGCATGTGGTGCGCGGCGCCGTACGGCTCGGCGCGGAGCACCTGACGGCCGGTGACGCGGCGCGGATCACCGACGGTGTGGGGCTGGAGCTGCAGGGGCTGGCGGCCGCGGAGTGCCTGGTGTGGGAGATGGGGGCGGAGCCGGAGTACGTGTGAGACCGCGGCGGGCCCGGTGGCGTCCGGGCCCGTGCGCACGTCAGGCCGGCCGCGCCAGCTCGGCCAGCACCGCGTCGGTCAGCTGCGGCCAGGCCTCCATCGCCCAGGGCCCGAAGGCTCGGTCGGTCAGCGCGATGCAGGCGGCGCGGGTGTCGGGGTCCACCCACAGGAACGTCCCGGACTGCCCGAAGTGCCCGAACGTGCGCGAGGAGGACGTGGCGCCCGTCCAGTGCGGCGACTTGCCGTCGCGGATCTCGAAGCCCAGACCCCAGTCGTTGGGCCTGTGGTGGCCGAAGCCCGGCAGCACACCCGGCAGACCGGGGAAGGCCACCTGGGTCGCCGCCGTGAGCGTCTCCCGGGCGAGCAGCCGCGGTGCCTGTAGCTCGGCGGCGAAGTGGATCAGGTCGGCGACCGTGGAGACGGCGTCCTTGGCGGGCGAGCCGGGCAGGTCCGTCGAGGTCATGCCGAGCGGTGCGAGCACCGCCTCGTGCAGATACTGCGGGAAGGGGATGTCGGTCGCCTTGGCGAGGTGATCGCCCAGGGCCTCGAAGCCGGCGTTGGAGTAGAGCCTGCGGGTACCCGGCTCGGCCATCGTGCGCGGCTCGTCGAAGGCCAGCCCCGAGGTGTGGGCGAGGAGATGACGCACCGTGGATCCCGGGGGTCCGGCCGGCTCGTCCAGCTCGACCGCGCCCTCCTCGACGGCCAGCAGCGCGGCGTACGCGGCCAGTGGCTTGGTCACGGACGCCAGCGGGAAACGCCGCTCCAGGGGGCCGTACGCTCCGGCCACCGAGCCGTCGGCTCGTACGACGGCGGCAGCGGCGGTGGGCACCGGCCAGTTCTCGATCATCCGCAGGCTCTGCATGCCCACGAGCCTAGGGGGTGGCGGCAAACGCCCGTCGTCCGCCACCGAACCGGCCCGCGCCGTCCCAAATCCCGGTCAAGATCGCGCTTGCTTGGAGTGCGCTCGAACTCTCTAGCGTTGGAGACGTCGAGAGGCGCCCGGCGAAAACGCCGGGAGACATCCGGCGATCAGGGGAGACGGGGCATGACGGTCATGCAGGGCGAAACGGCCACGAGCGGGGCGGCCACGGCCGGCCTGCGGCCCGCGACGGAGCGCGGCTGCGGCACCACGCCCCCGCACCCACGGCCCACCGGCCACGACCGGTACACGATCAGCGAGGTGGCGGCGCACACCGGTCTGACCGCACACACCCTGCGCTGGTACGAGCGGATCGGCCTGATGCCGCACGTGGACCGCACCCACACCGGGCAGCGGCGCTTCAGCAACCGCGACCTGGACTGGCTGAACCTGGTGGCCAGGCTGCGGCTGACCGGTATGCCGGTGGCGGACATGGTCCGTTACGCCGAACTGGTGCGGGCCGGCAGCGGCACCTTCGCCGAGCGGGAGCGGCTGCTGACCGCGCACCGCGAGGACGTGCGCCAACGGATCGCCGAGCTGCACAGCACGCTGGACGTACTCGACTACAAGATCGAAATCTATGCCGACGCCCGGCGGGCGTCCGAGAGGTACTGAGGTCCGTATGAGCAGCAAGAAGATCGAAACGGTCGAGCTGGGCACCGGCGGCCCGCGGGTCGGGGTTCAGGGCCTGGGCTGTATGGGCATGAGCTTCGCCTACGGTCCGACGGACGCCGACGAGGCGCGGGCCACGCTGGAGCGGGCGCTGGAGCTGGGCGTCACGCTCTACGACACCGCCGACATGTACGGGGTGGGGGAGAACGAGAAGTTCCTCGCCCCGTTCCTCCGGGCGCACCGCGACGAGGTCGTGCTCGCCACCAAGTTCGCGATAACCGCCGACCCCGAGGACCCGACGAAGCGGATCATCCGCAACGACCCGGCCTACATCCGCCAGTCGGTCGAGGGCAGCCTGCGGCGCCTGGGAATTGACGAGATCGATCTGTACTACATGCACCGGCGCAACCCCGACGTCCCGATCGAGGAGTCGGTCGGTGCCATGGCCGAGTTGGTGGCCGAGGGCAAGGTCAAGCACCTGGGGCTGAGCGAGGTGACCGGCCCCGAGCTGCGCGCGGCGCAGGCCGTGCACCCGATCGCGGCGCTGCAGTCCGAGTGGTCGCTGTTCAGCCGGGACATCGAGCGGAGCGTGGTGGCGACCGCCGCCGAGCTCGGCGTCGGCGTCGTCCCGTACTCCCCGCTCGGCCGGGGCTTCCTCACCGGCGCGTTCGTCAGCGCCGACAAGGAGCTGACCGCGGACGACTTCCGCCGCACCCAGCCCCGCTTCACCGGCGACAACGCGGCCGCCAACGCCGCGCTGCTGGAGCCGGTCCGCAGCATCGCCGAGGCGCACGGCGCCACGCCCGGCCAGATCGCCCTGGCCTGGGTGCAGCACCAGGCAGCAGTGCGCGGTCTGGCCGTCGTACCGATCCCCGGCACCCGTAAGCGCAGCCGCATCGAGGAGAACGCCGCGGCGACCGGGATCCGGCTGACCGCGCAGGATCTGGCGCTGCTGGAGCCGATCGCCGGCAAGGTCGCGGGGGCGCGGTACGCGGACATGTCGCACACCTCGGCCGGGCGGGAGTAGGCGTTCCGCGGGGGCCGGAGCGGCTCGCCGGCCCCCGCGGAACCCGTACCACGGCGGGGAGTTACGCGTTAGGCGAGCCCCAGCGCGAAGACCGCGAACCCGGCGGCCAGCAGCGCCGCCGCGGTGCGGCGGGCCCGGGTGACACCCGTCCAGGGAGCCTCGAAGCGGCGGGTGGTGCGGGCGATCAGGAACAGTACGGCGGCGAAGACCGGCAGCCAGGCGAGCCGGGCGAGCAGCCAGCCGACGGTGTCGGGCGCCACGGTCAGCCCGGGCACCGGCCCCAGGAACGACGCGGGCACCGCCGCCGTCAGCATCGCCGTCTGGTGCCAGCACAGGATCGTCATCGCGGAGAGGTTGACGACCACGACCGGCGCCCACAGGGCGGGCCGGCGCAGGAGCCGGGCGAGCCGGTCCCGCAGCAGGATCGCGGCACCGGACTGGGCCGCGGCCAGCGCCAGGACCAGCAGCGACGGCGGGTGGGAGTTCGTACGGTCCTGGCCGGGGACGCCGACCATGCTCGCCGGGTAGTGGAAGAACAGCAGCAGCGCGGCGAACAGCACGGCACCGCCGAGCAGCAGCGCCGCGGCGGCGCGCCGGCCGAGCCGCCGCTCGCCCCAGCAGACCCCGAGCTGATAGGCGAACAGCCAGCCGGGCAGGATGTTGAGCAGGCTCAGCCACGAGGGCATGGCGTCGGCGAACGGCCCGTAGCGCAGGAAGTCCACCCCGGCCACCGCCACCACCAGCGGCGCCGCCGCCCAGGCGCCCATCCGCCGCGCGGCGCGCACGCAGTACGGCGTCAGCGCGGTGGTCCCCGCGTACACCGCGACGAACCACAGCGGCTGGATCACCAGCGTCGCCCCGGTCCGCAGCGTCGCCTCCGGCACCCCCAGCCCGTACAGGAGCAGCAACAGCGCCGCCCATACGGCGGTCACCCCGACGACCGGGCGGCCCAGCCGGACGAGCCGGCCGCGCAGCCAGCTGCCCACCGGCGTGCCCCGGCCCCGGGCACGCCGGTAGGAGAGCACCGACGCATGGCCGCCGACCAGGAAGAAGATGCCGAGCATCTGGAGTACCCAACTGGCGGGCGCGAGCAGGCCGAAGGCGGTCAGCGGACTGGCGTTGTGCAGTGCGCCGCGGGCGTCCAGGGTGAAGCCGCCCAGCAGCCAGTGGCCGGTGGGCACGGCGAGCAACGCCAGCGCGCGCAGACCGTCGATCGCACGGTCGCGGTCCGCGGGCGTACGGTCCTCGATCCTGCGGGCCGTCCGCCGGGCGGCGGATCTGAGCGGGGCGAGAGAGGCGGTGTCCATGAGGCGTCCTTGGGTTCTTCCGTCGCGGAATCGTCGGTCGTTCAGTCCTTGGGGCAGGTGCGTGCGTGGTGCGGGTGCGGGGCTTGTGCGGTCATGAACGGCGGTGCGTCCAGGGCTCGTTGGCAGGAGGCGGCAGGAGGGCGGGTGGCGGAGGTCAGCGGTCGGCGTCAGTGCACCGCGTCGTAGCGGCCCAGCACGACGGCCGAGACGTTGTGGAGGGAGTCCGTACCGGGCGCGAGATAGCCGGTGTGCCCTACGGCCCGCACGGCGGGGAGCCGGCGGGCGCCGAAGGCGGGATCGGTGGGGTCGGTGCCGTGGCCCAGGCCCAGGAATTCGACGTGCGGGAGGTCACCGATCCAGTCGGAGGCGTCCCGCCCCGCCCAGACCCGGGCCGAGGTGCGCAGCTGCGCCACGCTGTCCCGGCGCATACCGGGGGAGCCGAGGACGATCAGGTCGGCGAGGCCGCCACCGCCCAGCCGCGGAACGGCCAGCCCGCAGACCACCGAGCCGTAGCTGTGGCACAGCACCGCCGGGGGCCGGGCGCCGACCGCGGCCAGCCCGGACAGCAGGCGGGCCAGCCGCAGCGCCCCGGCCTCGGCGAGCCGCCCGGTCGCGGCGTCCGGGCCGAGCCCGACCGGTGTGGTGTACCCCGCCCAGGCGATGACCGCGGTACGGCTCCCGGGTGCATCGGCGGCCATCTGGGCGCGCAGCGACCTGGCCATGCCGGTCGGCGTGCCGTACGGGTCCGTCGCCCGGTCGAAGGACATCAGATCGATGTCCGAGCCCGGCACGATCACGGCGGTGTGCTCGGCGGTGGCCAAGTCGCCGTGTACTTCGGCCACTTGGCCCCGGCCGCGCGGGTCGAAGGCGAGGATGCGGCGGCCGGGTGCGAGCAGCGCGGTGTAGCGGCGGGCCACGGCCCTGTCCTGCCGGTGGTCCTGGAGGGTGCCGGCCGGGTCGTCGGCGCGGGCCAGCCGGCGGTCCCGTTCCGCCGCCAGGGCACGGGAGTTGGCCTCGTACCGCAGCGCGACGGGCGCACCGTCGAGATTGCCGACGGTGAGCGGATGCCGGTCCACCAGCTCCTGCCGCCGGCCGTCGGTCAGCGCGGCGAAGAAGCGGGCGACCTCGGCGGGGGTCGCGGTCGCCGGGTCCGGCAGCCGGACGCCGAGCGAGTGGTCGGCCCGCCAGGCGGCCGCGCCGGGCGCCGGACCGGTGACCGCGGTCTGTGCGCTGCCGGCCGCCCAGCCGCCGGTGCCGGCGGCCATGACCACGGCGAGCGCGACGCCGACGAGCGTGCGCCTGCTGCGTCGGGCGGCGCTGCGCAACCTGGACATGTGGGTCTCCCTCCCGTTGGTGGCGGAGGGAAACGTAGGAAGGGGGTGGATGACGCGGCGTCACACCGCGGGGCCAACTCCCGGGTGATACCGGGGTAGGGGGTCCGGCCCGCTCCTCGTCCGAAAGGAGGAGGGCGGAAGAGGCGGGGACGGGGCCGTGGGGGCGCCCGGCCCCGGCTACCGCTCGGCTACCGCTCCCCGGGCGCGACCAGCCCCGACTCGTACGCGAAGATCACGGCCTGTGCGCGGTCGCGCAGCGCCAACTTGGCGAGCACCCGGCCGATATGGGTCTTCACGGTCTGCTCCGCGAGGATCAGCGCCTCGGCGATCTCCTGGTTCGACAGCCCGCGGGCGATCAGCTCCAGGACCTCCGTCTCGCGCGGGGTCAGACCGTTCAACCGCAGCGCGGCGCGGTCCGTACGGGGCGCCGGCCGCTGCCGGGCGAAATCGGCGATCAGCCGCCGGGTCACGGACGGCGCGAGCAGCGCCTCACCGGCCGCCACCACCCGGACCGCGGAGATCAGATCGGCCGGCGGCGCGTCCTTGAGCAGGAACCCGGACGCACCCGCGCGCAGCGCCTCGTAGACGTAGTCGTCGACATCGAAGGTGGTCAGCATCAGCACCTTCGGCCGGTGGGTGGCCCCGACCGGCGGATCGAGCAGCTGACGGGCCGCCTCCAGCCCGTCCATCTCCGGCATCCGGACGTCCATCAGCACGACGTCCGGGTGCGCCCGGCGGCTCAGCGCCACGCCCTGCACCCCGTCCGGCGCGTCACCCACCACATCGATGTCGCTCTGCGCGGCGAGCAGCGCGGCGAAGCCCGCCCGCACCATGGCCTGGTCGTCGACGATGATCACGCGCGTGGTCACAGGGAACCGGAATCCTTCGTGGGGAGGGGCGACGCCGGGGCGGCCGGCGGCGCGAGCGGAAGCTGGGCGGCGACCCGGAAGCCGCCGTCGGGCAGCGGCCCGGTGTCGAGCGACCCGTCCACCAGCCGCACCCGCTCCCGCATCCCGACCAGGCCGTGGCCGGTGCCGCCGGTCTCCAGGGGCGCGGACGGCGTGGCGGGCGCGGGCGGCGCGGAGTTGACGACCAGGACGGTGAGCCGGGTGCCGTCCGCCGTCGTCCGCAGCGACACCCGGGTCCGGGCGCCCGGCGCGTGCCGTACGACGTTGGCCAGCGCCTCCTGGACGATGCGGTACGCCGACAGATCCACCGCCGGTTCGAGCTCCGCGGTCTCCTCGGGCAGCGCCAACTCGACCGGCACACCGGCCCGTACGGTCCCCTCGACCAGCTTCGGCAGCATGCCGATCCCGGGTTGCGGGGCCTTCTCCGGGCCGCCTTGCCGCTCCGTCTCCTCGCTGCGCAGCACCCCGAGCAGCCGGCGCATCTCGGCCAACGACTCGCGGGCGGTCGCCGCGATCGCCCCGAACTCGTCCTCGGCCGCCTTCGGGATCCCGCTGATGCGGTACGGGGCGCTGTCGGCCTGGACCGTGATCACCGACATGTGGTGGGCGACGACATCGTGCAGCTCACGGGCGATCCGGGTGCGTTCCTCCAGCAGGGTCCGACGGGCACGCTCGGCCTCGCTGATGGTCTCCTGCTCGATCAACTTCCGCTGGGCGTCGCCCCGTTCGCGCAGGGTGGCGCCCATCAGCAGCATCACGCCGGAGAGCACGAACAGCAGCACCCAGGTGTTCTGGACGTGCGCGGGGGCGGCAACCTCGGAGAGGATGCCCGCCGCACCGGTCGTCAGCCAGACGGCGATCAGCGTGCGGCGGCGCTCGCGCAGCGACAGCGCCAGCATCAGCGCGAGATAGCCGACGATCACCGGGGGCGGCCACGGCCAGGCACGGCCCGCGACGCCGTCGAGCCCGGTGAGCGCCACGGCGCAGACCACGTCCGCCGCGAAGATCACCCACCAGGCCTGCAGCGGCCGGGCGACCGCGAGCAGCAGGGACGCGCTCTGTGCGGTGGCCAGCGCGCCGGCCAGTCCGCCGGCCATGCCGTAGTCGTTGGCGAGGACGGTGACGGTCGTGGGCAGCAGCGACACCGCGAACCCGAAGGCGAGGAGGTACGGCAGCCGGCGCAGCCAGGGGTTCTGGACCGCGGCGAACAGCGGGGTGCCGGGCTCGGTCGGGGTGCCCAGCTCGACGGCGAGCAGGCGCAGCGCCTGCCGTACGGCGCGCAGCGCCCGGCCCCGGAACGGCTCGGGCGCGGGGCCCTGGGCGGGCTCGGGCGCGGGGCCGTCGGCGGACTCGGGCGCGGAAGAAGGGGGAGGGTGTCCGGTCATGACGCCCTCCATCCAAGCGGACCGCGATGGCCGCGGCCTCCTCCCTGGGGCCGGACCTGGGCAGTACCCAGGGAGGAGTTCGAGCGCCGGAAGGCCGTCGTCCGCCCGGTGGGCGCGAACGTGACGACGCGGCCTGGAGGCGCTCGGTCGGTCAAGGAGCCGCCGCAGTGGCGACCCGCTGTGCTTCGTCGTGCACCAGGGAGGTCAGCTTGGCGGGCGTCAGTTGGGCGGGACGGACGGGAAGGGGGCGGCCGTTGATCTGGACGACGGGTGCCTCGCCCAGGCCCGCAGCGGCGAACTCGGACTGTGACTGCGCCACCCAGCCGTTTCGCTGGCCGCGGTCGACACACAGGGTGAACGCGTCGTGATTGATCTTCCCGGCCTTCTTCGCCAGGCCCATCAGGAGATTCCGGTCCTTGAACGCGTCGTTGGCGGGAGCCGGCTGGTGCTGCCACACCTGGTCCATGAACTGGGGGAACCGCCCCTGGTCCTCGGCACAGGCGGCCGCCGCGGCCGCTTCCTTCGCACCGCTCCCGCCGTACTGCTTGTCGCTCTGTGTGACGAGGCGGTAGTTGATCTGGAGCTGGCCGGACGCGAGGAGGTGGGAGAACGTGGTCGCGTACCGCTGGGCGAACGCACGGGACTGCGGGCTGCGCGGGTCCTCGTACACCGTGAGCGTCACCGGGACGGTCGGTCGCACCGGCAGATCGAGCTTCGTGCCGCCGCCCGACCCCACCGCGTACTTCGGCGCCTCCACCGCGGATGCCTCGTTGGCGCGTACGACTTGGCCGACCGCCGCGGCCACCCCGCAGACCACCGCGAGGCCCACGGCGGTGACCCCGTAAAGGCGCCAGTTCCTCCGTGGCGCGCCGGGGCCCTTTCGCGTCGCCTTGCCTTCTTGTCCGTCCATCCCCGCAGAGGCCAAAACGTGGACCCTTTCCTCAGGTCGATCGACGTGCTCGGCTGGGGGCGCCGTTCGCACCGCCGGGGTCGTGAGCAGCACCCATCGCGCCGATGGGGCACTGCTTCGGCATCCGTTCCACAGTGCCAGGAGCAGCTCTCGCGCCGGCCCGGAAGGGCGCGCGGAGGTGCAACGGACCCGACGGAGCGAGGCACACGCAGCCCCTGCGACCTGCCTTACCTGTCCGCACCCCCCGCGGTGGAACAGCTAGAGCTCCGCCAGCAGCTCGGCCTTCTTCGTGCTGAACTCGTCGTCGGTCAGCAGGCCGGCGCCGTGCAGTTCGCCGAGGTGCCGGATGCGGTCCGCGATGTCGGCCGGGTCCCGGCGGGCGTCCCCGGTCCGGCGGCGCACCGGTTCGCCGTCCGGCGTCTCCTGCGCCGGATCGGCGGCGCGGACGGCCTGCAGCACCGAGGCCGCGAACGGCAGCGACTCGTGTACGGGGCCGTATCCCAGCCCGAACACCACGGCGGCCGGATCCTGGTCCGCCTCGTCGGCCCCGCCGTCCCGGGCGCCGCGCGCCAGGAGCCGCAGATAGCCGTTGAGGATCTCCGGGGACCGCCACTCGATCCCGGCCAACTCGCCGACGGGGAAGGTCTGGTCGCCGCATTTCCACTTCGCCGAGGACGCACCGGTCCAGAACCAGCGGAAGGCGACCGCCCGCCCGTCGAAGGAGGCCTTGCCGTCGTATGCCTTGAAGTGCAGCGGGGGCTCCGGCGCGGCCACCAGATGGCGCTCGGCGGGCTCCTTCGCCTCGGGGCCGAGCGCCGTGCGCAGCTCGTCGGCGTAATACTCGGCCAAGGTCTGGCGCTCGGCCGGCAGCACCAGCCGATACGGATCGCAGTCGTCCTTGAGCTGCCCGTTCGCCGCCTCCATCAACGGATCGGCGCCGTGCCGCGGCACGGCGTGCAGCACTACCGTGCCGCGTCTGCCCTCGGTCACCTCGACAGCGCTCAGCGCCTCGTACGGAATGCGTCGCTCGCCGAGCGCCTGGAACAGCTTCGGCCTGCGGATCCCCCGTTCGAAGCGGATGAGTACGGAGTCGGTGTCGAACTCCCAGACGGCGTGAAAACCGGCCAGCACATCACCCATGTGGCTCATCGTATGCGGGCGGTCGCCCGCCCGTCCCCCTTCCGGACACCTCAAGGGGGCCCGCCGGAGCTACGCGCGTCACTCCGGCCACCCGCTCCTTCCCTGCCTCATGGACGTCACCCGTGCCGGGCGCGGTTCCCGCAGGTACGGCCCGTCCCCGGGCGCCGGGCCGTACCTGCGGCCGCTGGTCGTTCGGCGGTGCGGCCCTCAGACCGTGGCACCGCACTGCGGGTCGGCGGAGGCGCAGTCGACGGTGCCGGTGTCACCGACGCCGACCAGCGCGAAGTTCTTCAGGCTGCGGGTGCCGGGCTCGAAGTAGCCGGCGTGGCCGACGGCGCCGTCGGCCGACAGGATCCGCGCGCCGAAGGACGGATCGACCGGGTCCGCGCCGTGGCCGAGCCCGCCGACCTCCAGATTCGGCACGTCCTGGATCCAGTCGTCGGAGTCCCGCATCGCCCAGACCCGGGCGCGGGTGCCCAGCCCGGCGAGGCTCTGGGCCCGCATGCCCGGACTGCCGGCCACCGCGATGTCCTTGACGTTCGACGGCAGGGTGCGGGCCGCGACGCCGCACACCACGGAGCCGTAGCTGTGGCAGAACAGCGAGACAGAGTCGGACGACGGCAGCGCGTCCACCAGGGCGCGCAGCCGCACCGCGCCGGCCCCGGCCAGCTGCCCGGTGGCGGCCTCGACGCCGACGCCCGACGGCGAGGTGTAGTCGGCCCAGGCGATCACGGCCGTACGGGCGCCCGGGCGGGCCTCCCGCTCGGCGCCGTAGAGGGCGCGGCCCATGCCGACGGGGGCCGTGGTGGCCCGTGCGGTGCGCTCGAAGGTCGACAGGTTGGTGTCCACACCGGGCACCACGACCGAGACCCGGTCCGCCTTCGTGAGGTTCCCGAAGACCTCGGCGGCCCGTCCGCCGTCGGCCGGGTCGAAGGCCAGGATCTGCCGGCCGGGGCTCATCAGCGATTCGAGCCGGTGCATCAGCTGGCCCGCTGTCTGGCGGCCGACGGGGGTGAGCCGGGGGTCGCTCATCCGGCGTTTCTCGACGCGGCGGGCGTCGTCGATGGCCTTCCGGTTGGCGTCGTAGCGCAGCTGTGCGGGGGCGCCGCCCATGTTGCCGACGACCAGCGGATAGCGGGTGGCGAGCTGCTGCCTCTCGGCGCGGCTGAGGGGCGCGAAGAAGGCCCGGACCGCGTTCGGCGGACCGTTGGGGTCGGGCAGCGGGCGCCCGAGGAAGGTGGCGTGCTGCCAGGCGGCCTTGGCGGTGGCCAGCGGGTCGGCGTCGTCCTTGGTACCTCTGATGGCGGTCCAGCCGGTCATCGCAAGCATCACGAACACCACCACCAGGGCGAGTGAGGCGCGCCAGGCGGTGGACTGCAGAAAACCGGAGGAGGGGCCGAGGCCCGGGAAGGAAGTCACCGCGAGCCACCCTAGGAGAAGCGGAAGCATGCCTGCGGTGGCCGTGAGTGATCTCACGTTTCACAGTGGGTATTTCGACCAAACCGGACACGAGCGGTCCGTTTCCGGTGCTCAGTCGTGCAGAGGTGGTCTCAGGGGGCCACGAGGGTCGATCGCGCAGCGCGGGGCGGTCGTTACGGGGAGTGGGGATGCGCTCCGCCCGCCGCCGGCAGCGGGCTCACCGCGACGACGACTACGACTACGCCTACGACGACTAGGGCTACGACTGGGCCCGCGTCCGCCAGTCGCCCTCGATCGCCGGCCCGATGTGATCCAGGTAGGACATGGTCAGCTCGCGGATCGACGACACGCTCCAGTCCTCGCCCTCGCTCCAGACCTTGCCCGCGGCCCGCATCACCCCACTGAACGCGGCCACCAGCACCCGCGGCCGCGGGTCGACGTCCACATCGAGCCGCTCACGCCGGGCGATCAGCCGCGCCAGCTGCGCCTCCAGCTCGACGGAACGCCGGAGATGGGCGGCGACCAGCGCGGGCGTCGACTCGATCATCTGGTACGTGCGCATGTACAGCTCCACCGGGATCACCGACTCGATGGCGCTGCCGATGTCGTCCCAGGCCACCGTCACGGCGCTGCGCAGGGCGGTCAGCGGGGCCTCCGCCGCGGGCCGGGCGCTCAGTTCGTCCAGGAAGCGGGCCTCGACCATCTCCTGGACCGCGAACGTGACGTCCTCCTTGTTCGCGAAGTAGCGGAAGAACGTCCGCTGCGAGACGTCCACCGCCTCGGCGATCTCGTCGACGGTCGTCGCCTCGTACCCCTGCTCCGTGAACAGTTCGAGCGCCGCCCGGATCAGGGCGTCGTGGGTGCGCTGCTTCTTGCGTTCCCGCAGGCCGCCTGCGGGTGCCGAGTGCGGCGTCGGGGTGGCCATCCTGCGCCGCCTTTCCCTGGTGTTCTCGCTGTTCAGATTACCTGTGAGCGAGGTGACAGTCACCGACTCATGAATTGCTTTGTCAACTGTCAGTGGCTGTCATTAACCTCGTCGTATGAGCTCTCAGACCCCGGTTGCCCACGCCGCGCCGGAACTTCCCGTACCGGAGCCCCCCAGGGGGCTGCGAGGCCATCCGTGGCTGACTCTCTTCTCCGTCGCCATCGGCGTCATGATGGTCGCCCTGGACGGCACGATCGTCGCCATCGCCAACCCGGCCATCAAGCAGGACCTCGGCGCCTCGCTCGCCGACGTGCAGTGGATCACCAACGGCTACATGCTCGCCCTGGCCGTCGCGCTGATCACGGCGGGCAAGCTCGGTGACCGCTTCGGCCACCGCCAGACCTTCCTCATCGGCATCCTCGGCTTCGCCGCCGCCTCCGGTGCCATCGGGTTCTCCCACGAGGTCGCGCTGGTCATCATCTTCCGTGTATTGCAAGGCCTGTTCGGCGCGCTGCTGATGCCGGCCGCGCTGGGCCTGCTGCGCGCCACGTTCCCGGCCGAGAAGCTCAATATGGCGATCGGCATCTGGGGCATGGTCATCGGCGCCTCCACCGCCGGCGGCCCGATAGTCGGCGGACTGCTGGTCGAGCACGTCAGCTGGCAGTCCGTGTTCTTCATCAACGTCCCGGTCGGCGTGCTGGCCCTGGTGCTCGGCCTGGTGATCCTCAAGGACCACCGCGCGGAGAACGCCCCTCGCTCGTTCGACCTCCCGGGCATCGTGCTGCTCTCCGGAGCGATGTTCTGCCTGATCTGGCCGCTGATCAAGGCCTCGGACTGGGGCTGGGGCGACGCCAAGACCTGGGGTTTCCTGATCGGTGCCGTGGTCCTCTTCGCCCTGTTCGCCGTCCTGGAGACCAAGGTCCGCGAACCGCTCATCCCGCTGCGGATGTTCCGCTCGGTGCCGTTGACCGCGGGCACGGTCCTGATGGTGCTGATGGCTTTCGCCTTCATGGGCGGCCTGTTCTTCGTGACGTTCTACCTGCAGAACGTGCACGGCATGACCCCCGTGGACAGCGGACTGCACCTGCTGCCGCTCACCGGCATGATGATCGTCGGCTCGCCGCTCGCCGGTGCCCTGATCACCAAGCTCGGCCCGCGCCTGCCGCTGGTCGGCGGCATGGTCCTCACCGCCGTCGCCACATACGGCATGTCCGGCCTGGACGCCGACAGCGGCACCGGCCCGATGTCCCTCTGGTTCGCGCTGCTCGGCCTGGGTCTCGCGCCCGTCATGGTCGGCGCCACCGAGGTCATCGTCGGCAACGCCCCGCTGGAGCTCTCCGGTGTCGCCGGCGGTCTCCAGCAAGCCGCGATGCAGGTCGGCGGCAGCCTCGGCACGGCCGTGCTCGGCGCGGTGATGGCCTCCCGCGTCGACCAGGATCTCCCCGACAAGTGGGCGGCGGCGGGCCTCCCGCCGGTCCCGCCCGCCAAGGCGTCGCAGCTGTCCGACGCGGTGTCGGCCGGCATCGCGCCGGTCCCCAAGGGCACTCCGCCGCAGCTGGCCGAGAAGATCACTTCCGTCGCCCACGAGACCTTCGTGTCCGGCATGGGCCTGGCCTTCACGGTCGCCTGCGGCGTGTCGGTCGTCGCGGCCCTCGTCGCCGTCTTCACCAAGCGCGGCGCGAACGCCGAGGCGGGCGCCGGGGTCGGCCACATCTGACCGGCGCCCGGGGCCGGGAGCCGTACGGTCCTGGCGCCCTCGCCCTCGCGAACCCGCACCACATCCCACCGGCGCG
>NZ_SDIG01000048.1:0-36530 GCF_004122755.1 Streptomyces sp. TM32 | reverse complement strand
CTGGCGGAGACGCTCGCGGCACCGGCACCGGCACCGGTACCGGTGCCGGTGCCGGTGCCGCGAGCGTCTCCGCCAGTTCGTTCATCGCGAGGTGGACGACGGTGACCGGCTTCTCCGGGTGGGCCTCGGCGGCGGTACGCAGGGCGGCGGCGAGCGCGGCGCCCTCACCGCCGCCCGGTGAGACCGCGGCCCCCTCCCCCACCCAGGGGATGGCCGTGACGACCACGGCGTCGCAGCCGTCGCCGGCCAGTGCCTCGGCGAGCGCGGCGCGGAAGTCGTCGGGCGTCGCGGCCGAGGTCAGGACGTGGGGCCGCTGCGGGCGCAGCCGTTCGGTCAGGCAGGCGTCGTAGGCCAGCAGCGCCAGCGACTCGGAGTTGCCCAGGATGGCGATGCGCGAGCCGGCCGGCAGCGGCTGGGAGGCCAGCAGCAGCCCGGCGTCGATCAGCTCGGTGACCGTGTCGACGCGGATCACGCCCGCCTGGCGCATCAGGGCGGCGACGGTGCTGTCGGGGACGCGGACGGTGGGCACGGCGTGGCCGGGCGGGGCGGTGCCGTTGTGCCGTGCACCCCGGGCGACCACGACCGGTTTGACGGCGGCGGTGCGGCGGGCGAGCCGGGCGAACTTGCGGGGGTTGCCGATGGACTCCAGGTAGAGGATCACGACGTCGGTGTCCGGGTCCTCGTACCAGTACTGGAGCAGGTCGTTCCCGGAGACGTCGGCGCGGTTGCCGGCCGAGACGAAGGCGGAGATGCCGGCGATGCCGCCGTCACCGGGGCCGCGGGCATGCAGTCCGCTGAGCAGCGCGATGCCGATGGCACCGGATTGGGTGAACAGGCCGATGTGGCCGGCGCCGGGCATCTGGGGCGCAAGGGAGGCGTTCAGCCGGATACCAGGGGCCGTGTTGATCAGGCCGAAGGCATTGGGCCCGATGAGCCGCATGCCGTACGAGCGGGCCTGGCGGAGCAGGGCACGCTGCCGCTCCCTGCCCTCCGGGCCCGCTTCGGCGTACCCGGAGGTCAGGATCAGCACGCCCTGGACACCGTGTTCGCCGCAGTCACGGACGACGTCGGGGACGCTGTCCGCGGGCACGGCGATGACGGCGAGATCGACCGGTTCGGAGATCTCCCGCAGCGCGCGGCCCGCGGGTACCCCCTCGGGGTCCAGCCGCTGCATCCCTTCGGGGAAGGCGTGGTTGACGGCGTGCACCCGGCCCGTGAAGCCGGAGTCCAGGAGGCTGCGCAGGGCCGTCCGGCCGACGCCGCCGGGGGCGCGGCCGGTACCGATGACCGCGACCGAGCGCGGGGTGAGCAGCCGCTGGACGGAGCGGGCCTCGGCCCGCTGCTCACGGCCGCGCATCACGGCCATGGACTGCTCGGTCGGCTCCAGATCGAACTCCAGCCGGACCACGCCGTCTTCGAAGGTGCGCTTGTGGGTGTAGCCGGCGTCCGTGAACACCTTGATCATCTTGGAGTTCGCCGGGAGCACCTCCGCGGCGAACCGGCGGATGCCGCGCTCGCGGGCGACGGCGGCGATGTGCTCCAGGAGGGCGGAGGCCACGCCGCGGCCCTGGTGGGCGTCCTGGACGAGGAAGGCGACCTCTGCCTGGTCGTCCTCGGGGTCCTGCGCGGGCAATCCCTGGTCGTTGATCCGGTCGTAGCGGACGGTGGCGATGAACTCGCCGCCGACCGTCGCCGCGAGCCCGACCCGGTCGACGTAGTCGTGGTGGGTGAAACGGTGCACGTCGCGGTCGGACAGGCGCGGGTAGGGCGCGAAGAAGCGGTAGTACTTCGACTCGTCCGAGACCTGTTCGTAGAACGAGACCAGCCGCTCGGCGTCGTCGGGGGTGATGGGGCGGATCCGCGCCGTGCCGCCGTCACGCAGCACCACGTCTGCTTCCCAGTGGGTCGGGTACGCGTGGTCCTGCGACTTGTGCATGCGGACAGCGTACGACCGGGCACCGACAACGGGCGGCGCGCGTACGCTCGGGATGCAGAGCCGGCCGGGGCTGCCGTCGAGTCCGTACGGCACGGCCCGGCCGGCCGGGCCTCCCTTGGGGATCAGGGGCGGCGAAGGCCAGGACGAACATCTGGTGGAGCACGTCCGGCACCGTGAGAGACTGGTCTAGACAACAGTCACGACTTTGAAGGGCAACACCATGGCAGAGCGCCGCGTCAATGTCGGTTGGGCCGAGGGCCTGCACGCCCGCCCCGCGTCGATCTTCGTCCGTGCGGCCACCGCCTCCGGCGTCCCGATAACGATCGCCAAGGCCGATGGCAACCCCGTGAACGCCGCCTCCATGCTCGCGGTCCTGGGCCTGGG
This sequence comes from Streptomyces sp. TM32, assembly GCF_004122755.1. Classification (NCBI taxonomy): domain Bacteria; kingdom Bacillati; phylum Actinomycetota; class Actinomycetes; order Kitasatosporales; family Streptomycetaceae; genus Streptomyces; species Streptomyces sp. TM32. The sequence goes on along the minus strand of NZ_SDIG01000048.1, from coordinate 34,210 downwards.
CGCCCAGGGCGGCGAGGAGATCGTGCTGGCCTCCGACGCCGAGGGCGCCGAGGCTGCGCTCGACCGCCTGGCCAAGCTCGTCGCCGAGGGTCTCGAGGAGCTCCCCGAGACCGTCTGAGCCCCTCGGGCTCTGCTGTATGCGGCGGCCCCGCCGCGGCAACCGGTCACCGGTTGCCGCGGCGGGGCCGTTTCACTGCGCCCTGAGTCCGAGGCGGGGCAACGGTGTGCGCGGTCGCCGCGCGCGCATGACCGCGTGGGTGCACCGGAATTCCCCGGCCGCCCGGAAATCCGGGAGGGGCGAGAAATAGTGCGCACCCTCAGGCATGGCATTCCGGTGCCGTAAAGCGCGCACCATTCGCCATCCGCGGCGCCGAATAATGGGCATCCGAATACCGACGGAATACGCGCCGGAGAGGGAAGCTCACTTCGCCGCACCGAAACCCGTTCCATACGTCCCACACTTCCCGACTTCTTCGCGTGTGGGACTTCTTTGTATACGGGACGGTTGTTAAGGGCGGACGCGCACCGTGTTGACGGGCGGTTTCGGATCCCTCACCCCGGTCTTGAGCGGGCGCCGCAGCCGGTACACCGGAAGCGAGCGCTCGACATGGGCCGCCATCAGGGCACGCGCCCGCTCCGCGTCCCCCCGGGCCACCGCGTCCAGCACGGCGCCGTGTTCGTCCCACGACTCGCCGGCCCGGGCCGGCGGCTCCACCGCGTACATCCACTCGATCTTGCGCCGCAGCTGGGTCAGCAGCGCCGTCAGGCTGGGGCTGCCGACCGCCTGGGCCAACGTCTCGTGGAACCAGTCGTCCAGTTGCTGCAGGTCCGCCGGATTGCCGTGACGGGCCCGCTCGCGGCCGAGGCGTACCAGACCACGGAGCACCTTGAGGTGGGCGGGACTGCGGCGGGCGGCCGCGCGGGCGGCGCCCAGCGGCTCCAACAGGGCGCGGACGTCCAGGAGATCGGCGGCCTCCTGTTCGGTCGGCTCGGCGACACAGGCCCCCGCGTGGTGGCGGGTGGTGACGAAGCCCTCGGACTGCAGGGTCCGCAGCGCCTCACGGATGGGCACTCTGGAAACGCCGTAACGGGCCGCGAGGATCTCCTCGATCAGCCGGCTCCCCGGTGCCAGCGCACCGGAGACAATGTCGTCGCGAATCGCTGTGCACACCGCATGCGCGGAAATATGGCCTCGCATCTTCCGAGCCTCCGCCGTAATCCCCTGGAAACGCCGCCGGTCGGCGGCTTTTCCGTGACTCTATTCGACCGGAGGGGATTTTCCGACGGGCACCGAATATTCATGGATATTTTTGGCCGGAAGTCGCGGGCGAGCCGGCCTCGCCTCCGGTGCACTCCCGCGCCCGGCAGCCGCGCCTCCGACATACCGCGCCGCACGCGCCGAAGCCCCGGTCGCAGGACCGGGGCTTCGGGAGGACGCGGTGCGAGGCACTCCCTCCCTGGCGGCGGGGCCGGCGAGCGGGAGGTCAGACGTTGACGCCGTGCGCGCGCAGGTAGGAGATCGGGTCGATGTCCGAGCCGTAGTCGGGGCCGGTACGGGCCTCGAAGTGCAGATGCGGGCCGGTGACGTTGCCGGTGGCACCCGAGAGGGCGATCTGCTGACCGCGGGTGACCTTCTGGCCGACCGAGACGGCGAACGAGGACAGGTGACCGTACTGGGTGTACGTACCGTCGTTCATCTTGATCACGACGTTGTTGCCGTACGAGCCGCCCCAGCCCGCCTCGACGACGGTGCCCGCACCGACGGCATGGACGCTGGTGCCGGAGGCGGCGTGGAAGTCGATGCCGGTGTGGCTGCCCGAGGACCACAGACTGCTCGACGCCTTGTACCCGGTGGAGACGTAGGAGTCGGCGACCGGCGCGACAAAGGTGTTCAGACGCTTGCGCTCGGCGTCGCGGGCGGCGCGCACCTTGGCCTTGTGGACGGCCTCGGCGCGCCGCTTGGCCTCGTCGGCCTGCTTCTTCGCCAGGGCTTCGGCCTTCGCCTGCGCGGCGGCGGACTCCGCGGCGGCGCGCTGCGCGTCGGCCTGGGCCGCGACGTGGCCGGCGACCTCGTCACCCAGCACGACGGCCCGCTGCAGGCCGGTGTCATGGGCGGGTGCCGCGTCCGTGGCAGCCAGCGCCGGCGAGGCCACGGAGGCGACCACACCACCGGCCGCAAGGGTGGCTATGCCGGCGACCTTGCGGGGCGTCCGGGCAGGGCGGTCGGCGCGGCGGTGTTTCCCGGTGGCACGGATGAACGCCATGTACGGGCTTGTCCTTTCCCTCCTTCTCGCCTACCGGGTTAGCTGACGGGTTCGGAGCAGGAAGGTCTCCTACGGGCTCCTCGGGAGAGGAGTCCGATTCACCCCAAGGGACGTGTGGGTCCCCGGCTCCCCTGGCTCGCGCCGTACGGGGACTCGGCGATGACTGCCCGGTGCCACTGTTGTGGCGGACTTGTGACGAACAGCCGGACCGACGCTAAACGGGGCCACTTTCCCTGGGCAAACAGATGCCGTTTTTTGTGCGGGATGCCACAAGAACCGGCACAACCAGCCGTAAGAAAACGGACATACAGCGGCTCCCGTGGCCAGTGGGTGCCACGGGAGCCGCTTTGTCGATATATGACCTTCCGTCACGCGGACTAGCCGCTGACGACCGTCACCTCGCCGATGCCCAGCCCCTTGACCGGCTCGGCGATCTGCGCCGCGTCACCCACGAGGACCGTCACCAGCCGGTCCACCGGGAAGGCGCTGACCGCCGCCGCGGTCGCCTCGACCGTGCCGGTCTCCGCGAGGCGGGCGTACAACTGCGCCTGGAAGTCGTCCGGGAGTTGCTGCTCCACCTGGTCGGCCAGCGTGCCCGCAACGGCCGCCGCGGTCTCGTACTTCAGCGGCGCGACCCCGACGAGGTTCTGCACGGCGACATCCCGCTCGTCGTCGGTCAGTCCCTCTGCCGCGAGGGTGCGCAGCACCTTCCACAGGTCTTCGAGCGCCGGGACGGTGGAGGCGGTGTCCACCGAGCCGCTGATGGCGAGCAGCGCGGCACCCGTGGCGCCCTCGGGGGACGTGGGGGCGGTGGAACGGAGCACCTGACCGAACGCACGCACCCCGTAGGTGTAGCCCTTCTCCTCCCGCAGCACACGGTCCAGACGGGAGGTGAGGGTGCCGCCCAGGCAGTACGTGCCGAGGACCTGCGCGGGCCACACCCGGTCGTGCCGGTCGGAGCCGATCCGGCCGATGAGCAGCTGCGTCTGGACGGCGCCGGGGCGGTCCACGACCACCACGCGGCCGGTGTCGTCGGCGACGATCGGCGCGGCCTTCAGCGGCTCGGCCGTCGAGCCGCTCCAGGCGCCGAGCGTGTCGGCGAGCGCCGCGTCCAGGTCGACGCCGGTGAAGTCACCGACGATGACGGCGGTGGCCGTGGCGGGCCGTACATGGGCGTCGTAGAAGGCGCGGACGGCCGCGGCGTCGATGCGCGCGACGGTCTCCTCGGTGCCCTGGCGCGGGCGCGACATGCGGGCCGTGGCCGGGAACAGCTCCTTGGACAGCGCCATCGCGGCGCGCCTGGCCGGGTTGGCGAGCTCGTGCGGGATCTCGTCGAGGCGGTTGCGGACCAGCCGCTCGACCTCGCTCTCCGGGAACGCGGGGGCGCGCAGCGCGTCGGCGAGCAGGCCGAGCGCGCGGTGCAGCCGGGAGGCCGGCACCTCCAGGGAGACCCGTACACCGGGGTGGTCGGCGTGCGCGTCCAGGGTGGCGCCGCAGCGCTCCAGCTCGGCGGCGAACTCCTCCGCGTCGTGCTTGTCGGTGCCCTCGGACAGCGCCCGCGCCATGATCGTGGCGACGCCGTCCAGGCCCTCGGGTTCGGCGTCCAGCGGGGCGACGAGGTTGATCTCGACGGCGACGACCTGCTGACCGGGGCGGTGGCTGGTCAGGAGGGTGAGGCCGTTGGGCAGTTGGCTGCGGTCGGGCGCCGGGAAGGCCCACGGCTTGGGCGCGCCGCCCCGGGGCTGCGGGTGGAAGTCCATCGTGCTCACAGGGGTGTCGGCGTGGGTGGTGGCGTCGCTCACTGGTCCGCCTGCCCTTCCTCGGTGTCGGCGGCGTCGTTCGACTCGGTCGGCTCGTAGACCAGCACCGCGCGGTTGTCGGGGCGCAGCCGGGCCTTGGCGACCGCCTGCACCTCCTCGGGGGTGATGTCCAGGACGCGCTGGACGGCGCTCAGCGCGAGCTGGGGGTCGCCGAACAACACGGCGAAGCGGCACAGTTCGTCGGCGCGCCCGCTGACCGTGGCGAGCCGGTCCAGCCATTCACGCTCCAGCTGCGCCTGCGCGCGCTCCATCTCCTCCGGGGTCGGCCCCTCGGCGGCGAAGCGGGCCAGCTCCTCGTCGACCGCGCGCTCGATGTCGGGGACCTCCACACCGCCGGACGTCTTCACGTCCAGCCAGCCCAGCGAGGGCGCGCCGACCAGCCGCAGCAGGCCGAAGCCGGCGGCCACCGCGCTGCGGTCGCGGCGCACCAGCCGGTTGTACAGTCGGGAGGACTCGCCGCCGCCCAGTACGGTCAGCGCGAGGTCCGCGGCGTCCGCCTCACGGGTGCCGTCGTGCGGCAGACGGTAGGCGGCCATCAGGGCGCGGGAGGGCACGTCCTCCTCGACGACCTCCCGCAGCTGGCCGCCGATGACGTCGGGCAGCGTGCCGTCGCGCGGCGGCTGCTTGCCGTCGTGCGAGGGGATCGAGCCGAAGTACTTCTCCACCCAGGCCAGGGTCTGCGCGGGGTCGATGTCACCGACGACCGACAGGACGGCGTTGTTGGGTGCGTAATACGTACGGAAGAACGCCCGCGCGTCCTCCAGGGAGGCCGCATCGAGGTCGGCCATCGACCCGATGGGGGTGTGGTGGTACGGGTGGCCCTCCGGGTACGCCATGGCCGTCAGCTTCTCGAAGGCCGTGCCGTAGGGGACGTTGTCGTAGCGCTGGCGGCGTTCGTTCTTGACGACGTCGCGCTGGTTCTCCAGGGACTCGTCGTCCAACGCGGTCAGCAGCGAGCCCATCCGGTCCGCCTCCAGCCAGAGCGCGAGCTCCAGCTCATGGGCGGGCATGGTCTCGAAGTAGTTGGTGCGCTCGAAGCTCGTGGTGCCGTTGAGCGAACCGCCGGCGCCCTGCACCAGCTCGAAGTGGCCGTTGCCCGTCACCTGCGCGGAGCCCTGGAACATCAGGTGCTCGAAGAGGTGAGCCAGGCCCGTACGGCCCTTGACCTCGTGGCGGGAGCCGACGTCGTACCACAGGCAGACCGCTGCAACCGGGGTCAGGTGGTCTTCGGAGAGCACCACGCGCAGCCCGTTGGCCAGCCGGTGCTCGGTCGCTGTCAGGCCGCCGGACCCGGCTTGTTCTGTGGCCGTGTGACCCATGGGCATGTACGTCCCTTCGATCCGCTTGCGAGGAAGTTCTGTCACTGTATGCAAGCGCGTCGGCATCTGGCGAAGTTCCCGGGTGACCGGCCCCGTGCGTGCGCCCCGCGTGACTTCCGCGGGAGCCGAAGGGGGAGTCGCGGTCGGCGTTGTCAGTGCGGCGGTCCACAATGGTCCGCGTCAGACTCAGAGATATGCGCGGGCTGATCCCCCGCCCGGTTGACCCGACGGGTTGACCGATGCTTTCCGACATCGGCAGTAGACGCAGCAGAAGGAGCCGCAGCCGCGATGGCCCGCCGCAGCACGAAGACCCCGCCGCCGGACGACTTCGAGGAGAGGATCCTCGACATCGACGTCGTCGACGAGATGCAGGGTTCCTTCCTCGAGTACGCGTATTCGGTCATCTACTCGCGCGCCCTGCCGGACGCCCGCGACGGTCTCAAGCCCGTGCACCGCCGCATCCTCTACCAGATGAACGAGATGGGTCTGCGGCCCGACCGCGGCTACGTCAAGTGCGCCCGGGTCGTCGGCGAGGTGATGGGTAAGCTCCACCCGCACGGCGACGCGTCCATCTACGACGCGCTGGTGCGCATGGCGCAGCCGTTCTCGATGCGGGTGCCGCTGGTGGACGGCCACGGCAACTTCGGCTCGCTGGGCAATGACGACCCGCCCGCCGCGATGCGGTACACCGAGTGCCGGATGGCGTCCGCGACGTCCTTGATGACGGAGTCCATCGACGAGGACACCGTCGACTTCGCACCGAACTACGACGGCCAGGAGCAGGAGCCGGTCGCCCTCCCGGCGGCGTATCCGAACCTCCTCGTCAACGGCGCGTCCGGCATCGCCGTCGGTATGGCGACGAACATGCCGCCGCACAATCTGGGCGAGGTCATCGCCGCGGCCCGCCATCTGATCAAGCATCCGAACGCCGATCTCGACACCCTGATGCGGTTCGTGCCGGGGCCCGATCTGCCGACGGGCGGCCGGATCGTAGGGCTCGACGGCGTACGGGACGCGTACGAGAAGGGCCGCGGCACCTTCAAGATCCGCGCGACGGCCACGGTCGAGACCGTCACCGCCCGCCGGAAGGGGCTGGTGGTCACCGAACTGCCCTTCACGGTCGGCCCCGAGAAGGTCATCTCCAAGATCAAGGACCTGGTCGGCTCGAAGAAGCTGCAGGGCATCGCCGACGTCAAGGACCTCACCGACCGCGAGCACGGCCTGCGGCTGGTGATCGAGGTCAAGAACGGCTTCAACCCCGAGGCCGTCCTGGAGCAGCTCTACAAGCTCACGCCGATGGAGGAGTCCTTCGGTATCAACAACGTCGCGCTGGTGGACGGCCAGCCGCTGACGCTGGGCCTCAAGGAGCTGCTGGAGGTCTATGTCGACCACCGCTTCAACGTGGTGCGCCGGCGCAGCGAGTTCCGGCGCAGCAAGCGGCGCGACCGTCTTCACCTGGTCGAGGGCCTGCTGACGGCCCTGGTGGACATCGACGAGGTCATCCGCCTCATCCGCTCCAGCGAGAACAGCGCGCAGGCCAAGGAGCGGCTGATCGAGCGCTTCTCGCTGAGCGACGTCCAGACGCAGTACATCCTCGACACCCCGCTGCGCCGGCTGACCAAGTTCGACCGTATCGAGCTGGAGTCGGAGCGTGACCGGCTGCAGGAGGAGATCGAGAGGCTGACGCGAATCCTGGAGTCGGACACGGAGCTGCGCAAGCTGGTCTCCGGCGAGCTGGCCGCGGTGGCGAAGAAGTACGGCACGGACCGGCGGACGGTCCTGCTGGAGTCGACGGGCACTTCGGTCGGTGCGGTGCCGTTGGAGGTGTCCGACGACCCGTGCCGGGTGCTGCTGTCCTCGACGGGCCTGCTGGCCCGGACGGTCACCGGCGAGGTGCCCTTCGACGCCGACGCCCGGCGCGCCAAGCACGACGTGATCGTCTCCACGGTGCCGGCGACGACCCGTGGCGAGGTGGGCGCGGTGACGTCCCTGGGCCGGCTGCTGCGGATCGCGGTGATCGATCTGCCGCAGCTCCCGGAGACGGCGTCCTCACCCGGTCTCTCCGGCGGTGCCCAGCTCTCGGAGTTCCTGACGCTGGAGGACGGCGAGCAGCTGATCTGTCTGACCACGCTGGACGAGTCCTCGCCGGGCCTGGCGCTCGGCACGGCGCAGGGCGTGGTCAAGCGGGTGGTGCCCGACTACCCCTCCCACAAGGAGGAGTTGGAGGTCATCACCCTCAAGGACGGCGACCGCATCGTGGGGGCGGCCGAGCTGCGCACCGGTGAGGAGGACCTGGTCTTCATCACCAACGAGGCGCAGCTGCTGCGCTATCCGGCCGCGCAGGTGCGGCCGCAGGGCCGGCCCGCGGGCGGTATGACGGGCATCAAGCTGGCCGAGGACGCGAAGGTGATCTCGTTCGCCGCGGTCGATCCGGCCTCCGACGCCATGGTGTTCACGGTCGCCGGCTCGCACGGCACGCTCGACGACTCGGTGGCGACGGCCAAGCTCACCCCGTTCGACCAGTATCCGCGCAAGGGACGGGCGACCGGCGGGGTGCGCTGTCAGCGGTTCCTGAAGGGCGAGGACTGTCTGACCCTGGCGTGGGCCGGGCCGGCTCCGGTGCGGGCCGCGGACGCGAAGGGTTCGCCCGTCGAGCTGCCGGAGGTGGATCCGCGGCGGGACGGTTCGGGGGTGCCGCTGACGAAGTCGGTGGCGGCGCTGGCCGGGCCGGTGTAGGCGGCACCGGAAGGACGGACGCAGGGGACGCCGTCGGGCCGGTGGAGGACCGGCCCGACGGCGTCACCAGTCTTCCTCGCGTCCGTCCACGTACCGCAGCACACCCCACATGCTGTGGGCAGCAGCCTCCGGCGGTGTGCTTTCCCGGCAGTTCTCCAGCTCCTTGCGCAGGGCCGGCGCGTCGATGCCGCTGCCGATCATGACGAGCTGGGTGCACCGCTCCTCGCCCTTCGGCCACGGCTCGGGGTAGAAGCGCAGGAAGTCACCGACCGCGTGCAGGGTGAACTTCTGGCGGTTCTCCGGCACGTCGAAGTGGACGAAGCCCTTGATGCGGTAGAGACCGGCCGGGCGGCTGTCGAGGAAGTCCATGAGACGGCGCGGGTGCATCGGCTCGGCGGAGGTGAACTCCACGCTCTGGTAGGCGGCGTGGAGGTGGCCCTCGTGGTGGGCGTGGTCGGGGTGATCGCAGTGACCGTCGCAGTGGTGGGCGGCGGCATCCTCGTGCGCCGCGGCCTCACGCAGCAGGTCCTCGAAGGACAACTGGCGTACGGCCGCGTCGTGGCCCTCCCCCGGTCCGCGGTCGAAGAACAGCTCGGGGTCGACCCGGCCGTACGCCGTGCAGATCACGGGCCGGCCGGGCGCGAGGTCGGCGAGCGTACCGATGAGAGCCTGTCGTTCGGCGTCGCCGATGCGGTCGGCCTTGTTGAGCACCACGATGTCGGCGATGCCCACATGCCGGTCCAGTTCGGGGTGACGGGCCCTGGTGTCGTCGAATTCGGCGGCGTCGACCACCTCGATCAGCCCGCCGTAGACGATCCGGTCGTTGTCGCTGGCGAGGATCATCCGGATGAGTTCCTGGGGCTCGGCCAGTCCGCTGGCCTCGATGACGATCACATCGATACGGGCGGCGGGGCGGGCGAGCCGTTCCAGGTAGGTGTCCAGTTCGCTGGTGTCGACCGCGCAGCACAGACAACCGTTGCCGAGCGAGACCATCGAGTCCACCTGTCCGGCGACGGTCATGGCGTCGATCTCGATGCTGCCGAAGTCATTGACGATCGCGCCGATACGGGTGCCGTCGCCGGTGCCGAGCAGGTGGTTGAGGAGGGTGGTCTTGCCTGATCCGAGGAAGCCCGCGAGCACGACGACCGGGATCTGTTGCGTGGCCAAGGGGGCGCCTCCATGGTGCGGGTGGCGGGCCGCGCGGACCGGCGGCGGACGAGCTGTCGATCGTAACGGACCGCCGGCGGCACGGGCCCGGCTCGGCCGCGGCACCGCCCGCTAGCGGGGCTCGGCGGTGGGCAGCGGCTGCGGCGGGGGCGGGCCCACGTACCGGGCAGCCGGACGAATGATCTTCGAGTCCTCGGCCTGCTCCAAAATGTTGGCGCTCCAGCCGACCACGCGGGCGGCGCAGAAGGTGGGTGTGAACATCTCCCGCGGCAGCCCGCACAGCTCCATGACGACGCCCGCGTACAGCTCCACGTTGGTGTGCAGCTCACGGCCGGGCTTGAGCTCGGCCAGCAGCGCTTCGACCCTCGCCTCCACCTGGACGGCGAAGTCCACCAGCGGGCCACCGAACTGCTCGGCGACACCTCGCAGCATCCTTGAGCGCGGGTCTTCCGTGCGGTACACGGAGTGGCCGAACCCCATGATCCGGTCGCCCCGCAGGACACTGTCGCGGATCCAGGAGTCGATGCGGTCGGGGGTACCGATGGCGTCGAGCATGTCCAGCGCACGGCTGGGCGCACCGCCGTGCAGCGGCCCGGAGAGCGCGCCGACGGCCCCGACGAGGCAGGCCACAAGGTCGGCGCCGGTCGAGGCGATGACACGTGCGGTGAAGGTCGAGGCGTTGAATCCGTGGTCGATGGTGGAGATCAGATACGCCTCGATCGCCCGGACCCGGTCCGGCTCCGGCTCCTCGCCCGTGAGCATGTAGAGGTAGTTGGCTGCGTGCCCGAGGTCCGCACGCGGCTCAACCGGCTGCAGCCCCTGACCGAGCCGGTGCAGCGCGGTGATCAGCGTCGGCACTGCGGCACACGCGGCAAGAGCATCGACGCGGCGGCGGCCGGCGTCGATGTCGTACAGCGGCCGGAAGCCGGCCGTTGCGCCGAGCAGCGAGAGCGCGGTACGCAGCCCGGAGAGCGCGCCGGCACGGGCGAGGGCGGGCAGCGCATCGCGTACGGCCGCGGGCAGCGCGCGCAGCGCGGCGGTCTCGTCCCTGAAGGTGGCCAGCTGCGCCGTGGAGGGCAGCTGGCCGTGGAACATCAGGTACCACACGTCCTCGAAACTGCGGGCTGCAGCCAGCTCGACGGCGGAGTACTGGCGGTAGTGGTAAAAGCCCTCGGCGCCTCGGACATCGCCCAGTCGGGTCTCGGTGACGATGACGCCCGCAAGCCCGCGGGGTGCGTCGATCGGTGCGTTCACCTCGGCGATCGGCATGGCTGGTCTCCTCAGTCTTCCTCCACCCAAATATTGATCCGACTGTCCATCCTTGACTCAATACTTGTCAATATTGATTCCATCAATGTGGATGTCCCGGCTACGGTGATCCCATGGCAGATCAGGAAGCGGCGCAGGGCAGGGGCGGACAGCGACTGAGCACCCGGGAGACGGCCGAGCGGCTCGGCGTGAAGCCGGAGACGGTGTACGCGTATGTCAGCCGCGGCCAACTTGCCAGCCGCCGGGAGCCGGGCAGCCGCGGCAGCACCTTCGACGCGAAAGAGGTCGACGCGCTGGCCCGCCGCGCCGGTCGCCGCGAGCCTTCCGCGCCCGCTGGCGAGTTGGCGATCCGCACCGGCATCACGCTGATCGACCGCAACCACTGTTACTTCCGCGGCGTCGACACGTCGGAACTCGCCGCCCACTACAGCTACGAGGAAGTCGCCGAGTGGCTGTGGACCGGCGAACTGCGCCCCGGCATCCGCTTCACGGCACCACGCGACGTACTGCCCGCTGCCCACCGCGCCGTCCAGGCACTTCCGGCGCACAGCGGACCGATGGACCGGCTACGGGTCGGTGTGATCGCCGCGGCGGCTGCCGACCCGCTGCGTTTCGACCTGTCCGAGGACACTGTCGTCGACATCGCCCGCAGCCTGATCCCCACCCTGGTCGACGCCTTGCCGTCGCACTCCCAGAAGCCACCCGCTACCGATTCTCTTGCCGACCGCCTCTGGTCACGGCTGACCTCGGAACCGGCCGAGGCCGAGGCACTCCGCGTCCTGGACGCCGCATTGGTCCTGCTCATCGACCACGACCTCGCCGCTTCGACGCTCGCGGTCCGCGTCGCCGCCTCGGCCCGTGCTCATCCGTACGCGATCGTCTCGGCTGGTTTCGGAGCGCTGGACGGCGTGCTGCACGGCGCGGCAAGCGGACTTGCCCACCGGATGCTGGTGGAGGTGCAGGACCGGGGCAGTGCGGCTGCCGTCGTCGCCGACCATCTGCGGGCCGGCCGCCGAGTGCCGGGGCTCGGCCATCCCCTCTATCCCGGCGAGGACCCACGGGCCCGCGCCCTGTTCGAGCTCCTGGAGGATGTGCCGCAAGCCCGCACCGCCCTGCAGGCCGCTCGCGAAGTGATCACCACCACAGCCCGGCACACGGAACTGCACGCCAACGTCGACCTGGCATTGGCTGTGCTGTCCGTCTCAACAGGCATGCCTGCCGAGGCCGGCGAAACCATCTTCGCCATCGCCCGCACGGCCGGCTGGATCGCCCATGCCCTGGAGGAATACACCGAGCATCCCCTCCGATTGCGCCCCAGCGGCCAGTACCACGGCCCCCGCCCGCCGCAGCCGTTGCCCTAGATGAATGAGTCCGATGTTCTCAGTGGTCGAAGGCGATCAGGGAGCGTTTGATCTTGGCGTCGGTGGTCCAGTTGTGCCAGATGGCGGCTGCGAGGGCGAGGAGTCGTTGGCCGGTGCGGGCGAAGACGCCGGCAAGGGTTCTGCCGCCGTGCTGTTCCAGGCTGAGCTGGCCTTTGAGCGTGTCGAACACGGCCTCGATCCACTGGCGGACGCGGGCGAGACGGCCGTGCCGGACGGGCTCGCCTTTCCGGTCCGGCCGCACGAGATGGACGCCCAGGCGCTCGGTCAGGAACACCTCGAACTCCCGCCCGGCGAAGCCCTTGTCCGCGAGGATCACCTGACCGGAACGGACAGGCGGTGATCGCGTTCCAGCAGCGCGGTCATCACCTCCCGTTCGCCAAGCTTGGCATTCGCCAGGCACCACGACACCGGCATGCCTTCGGCGGTGGTCAGCAGGTAGAGCCGAAAGCCCCAGAAGAAGCGGGAGTGGCTGCGGCAGAAGCCGTATCCGGCGTGCCCGGCCAGGTCGGAGCGTTGGACCGTCTGGCGGGAGGCCGCGCAGGGCAGTGGTGTGGAGTCGATCAGCCTCAGGTCGTCGTGCCAGGTCGGCACCTGCCGGGCCAGGGCCTCGATCACGTGGCTGATCAGTGGTCCGGCCGTGTTGAGCCGCTTGTTGTAGGCGGACTGCTGAGGCAGGTAGCGAAAGAGGTGCCCCAGCCGGGCGTGGGCAAAGCGGATCCAGTGTCTGGCCGAGGCAAAGCCCAGCAGGACCTGGGCGACTGCGAGGCACAGCAGTTCGGCGTCCGTCAGTTTCGGGGGTCGCCCGATCCGGCGACGCGGGGCCACATGGTCGTCGATGAACACGTACAGTGCCGCCAGAAGGGCGTCCAGGTTTGTCGTCACACACGAGCCAACGGGCGCCCTTCGCCATGGTCGCGGCCAGCACAAACATCGGACTCATTCATCTAGGGGAAGCGGTCGTGGTGTTCAGGCCCCTCTCGATACGACGCCGGCGGCGAGATCACCAGCACCGCCGTGGTCGGCTCAGCGGTTGAGCCCCCTAGGACTGCCAAGTAAAGCGGCGCGCGGCCTTCGCCGTCACTCGGAGACCCACCCGACATCCGACGCCGGGCGAATGAGGTTAGGCTCACCTATGTGAGTACCTGTGCCACCGCTTCCCGTGAATCGGCCGAATCTCTCACCGCGACCGCGGCCACCGCCCGGACCTGGCTGCTCATCGAGCAGACCGGGCCCTGGGGAACCCATGCGCTGACGGACAGTCACCTCGACCCTGACGTCGGCCGGGCCCTGGAGGCCGCGACCGAGGGTACGGGCGTACGAGTCGCCCTGATCCGCCGGCCTGGGCGTCATGCCGACTGCCACGGCACGTCCCGGCGCCGGATGTTCCTCGCCCACACCGCCCCCGGACGCGCCTGGATCCGCACGACCACCGTCACCGACCCGCGGGCGACTCTCGGGCTGGACTTCACGGCTTTGGGAGCGGGTGAGCATCACAACCTCTGGGAGCCGTACATCGGGGAGCCTCTGGTCCTCGTGTGCACCAACGGCAAGCGGGACCGCTGCTGCGCCCTGCTCGGCCGCCCGCTGGCCGCCGAGCTCGCCGCCGGCGGAACCGAGGCCTGGGAGGTCACCCACATCGGGGGGCATCGCTTCTCCCCCACCCTTTTCGTCCTCCCCTACGGCTACGCCTACGGACGCGCCTCGGCTCCTCTCGTCAAGGAGGCTGTGGAAGCGGCGCGCGATGGACGGATCACGATCGACCACTGCCGTGGCCGCTCGGCCTGGGACCGGCCGGGCCAGGCCGCCGACCTTGCGGTCCGCGTGCTGATCGCGGAGAGCCGGGCGGACGCACTCGACATCGTACGGACCGACACGGTGCGGCCCGAACCTGCCGACGACCGGACGAGCGGTGGCTCTGCGATCGCGGTAGCCTTCCCTACCTGGATTGTCACCGTGGCGCACTCCGACGGTCGCAGCTGGCGGGTCACCGTCGAACAGCGGGCCGATGGTGCTGCGGCGCCCGCCAGCTGTGGTGCGCCGCTCGGTCCACCGGCGCGTATGGCCGTTGCCTCCGTCGCCGCTGCGAACGGCATGCCGCGGAGACGGGCGCAGGCTGTCAACAGCTGACCTCAAGGGTTCACGCGGGCACCCGCCGGGTCCTTCACGGCGCTCTTCTTCTCTCCCACGACGCACATGCGGGACCTCATCACGGCCTGTCCTGTGCTCGACCGGAAGCCGGTGACCACTGCGGCTCGTTCTGCCGGGCGGGTGAGCCCCTTCCGGCCGCACGCCGCTTCGCCAGGACCACGTGACGCTACAGGCGAAACTCACTGACCAGCTGCGCCGTGGCAGCGCGCCCCCGGCCCGGCGGCGACCAAGCGGTCCACCGCCGGCCACCCTCCAAGACTTACGCCAGGCTCCGCAGCCATCCCCCGTCGACCACATGGCCGCTCCCCTCCGTGCACCTGTCGCACACCTCGCCCTGCACCCGCACGGCGCCGGACCGCCGGACCGCCGGACGCAAAGCCTGTTGCCTTCACCGTTCGAGGCTAGGTGCGCACGTTCCGCAATCGCCAGGCCTGTGGATAACCCCGTGCAGGAGCAGAACGCGCATCCGCGGCAGCCCGCGATCGCGACGCACTCAGGCGGTGTCACATTTGCGTCGCCACGCGGCCACCCTCCGAATTCGCCCTTATGAGAGGTTACCGGCCCGACCATCACCGCGCTTACTGTTCGTTCGTATGGGCGAGAAGGAAGAGTCCGTTCCGCGCCCGAGCGCCACAGAGCCCTCGGGTTCCGCGCCGCTTCCCGCCGCCGCCACGGTCTCGCCCACCAGCACTGTCCCGTCGCACGGCAGCACGCCCACGTCCGGCATGCAGCCCGCCGCCCATCCCGACCGCCGACCGACCGCCTCCAGGCTGCACCGGCCGCGGCTGGGCTGGCCACGGAAGGTGTTCTCCCAGGTCCTGATGGTGCAGCTGGCCATCGCCGCGGGTGTCACCGCACTGGCCACCGGCCTGTTCCTCGCCCCGCTCAGTGCGCAACTCGATGATCAAGCAATGCGCCGCGCCCTCTCCATCGCGCAGACCACCGCCGCCGAGTCACATCTCGACGACGCCCTGGAGTCCTCCCGTCCCACGCGCCACGGTCCCGTACAGAACGAGGCGGAGCGGATTCGCTCCGCCACCGGGGCCGAGTACGTCGTGATCATGGACAAGCGGGGAGTGCGCTGGTCCCACACCGACCCGGACGAGATCGGACGCCATGTATCGACCGACCCCAGCGTCGTGCTCTCCGGCCAGGAAGTCATGCAGATCGACGAGGGCACTCTCGGCCGGTCCGCACGCGGCAAGGTCCCGCTCCGTGACGAGCAAGGCAAGGTCGTCGGAGCCGTCTCCGTCGGCATCGCGTACGAGAGTGTGCGGGAACGGCTGCTCTCCACCGTCCCTCAGCTGCTTGCCTACGCGGGCGGAGCCCTCGCCGTAGGCGCTCTCGCCGCCTACATCGTCTCCCGCCGTCTCCAGCGCCGTACCCACGACCTGGCGTTCTCCGACATCTCCGCGCTGCTCGCCGAGCGGGAAGCAATGCTGCACGGCATCCGTGAGGGGTTCCTCGCGCTCGACAAGCACGGCCGTATCCGCCTCATGAACGACGAGGCACAGCGACTCCTCGAGCTACGCGCCGAGGACACCGGCCGTCCCCTGGACACGGTCCTGCCTCCTGGCCGTACAACCGATGTCCTGGCCGGCCGCGTGTCGGGGGCAGACCTGCTGGCCGTCAGCGGGCACCGGGTTCTGGTGGCGAACCGCATGCCCACTGAAGACGGCGGTGCCGTGGTCACCTTGCGCGACCGCACCGAACTGGAACGGCTCGGCCGCGAACTCGACGGTACCCGCGGACTCATCGATGCCCTCCGTGCCCAGGACCACGAACACGCCAACCGACTGCACACCCTCCTCGGTCTGCTCGAACTCGGGCTGCACGAAGAGGCAGTGGAGTTTGTGACACAAGCCGTGGGCGTGCATCGTGCGACCGCCGAGCAGGTCACCGAGCGCATCCACGATCCCCTGCTGGCTGCCCTGTTGGTGGGCAAGGCCACCGTCGCCACCGAGCGCGGTGCCTCCCTTCGCATCTCCCCCGATACGCATGTGCCCGACCGTCTGGTCGATCCGCACAGTCTCGTCACCGTGCTCGGCAATCTCATCGACAACGCCCTGGATGCCACGTCGGGTGAGCGCGACGCACTCGTGGAAGCCGAGGTTCGCACCGTTGGCCGGACCGCCGTTGTGCGCGTCAGCGACAACGGACCCGGCGTGCCCGAAGCACGTCGCGCCGAGATCTTCACCGAGGGCTGGACGACCAAGGATCCACCCGCCCATGGGCAGCGCGGCATCGGTCTGGCGCTCGTACGGCGCCTCGCCGAGCGCTACGGAGGCGGCGCCGAGGTCGGCGAGCGCCCCGGCGGCGGTGCGGTATTCACCGTCACGGTCCCCGACGCGCTGTCCGACGAGCTTCCAGAGGGGCGTGAGGCGGGCCCCCGGGAGGCAACCACGGGAACCCACAGCTCCGGGCGAACCTCCGTGGACACTCGCCTTCCCGGTAGCGTGACGGAGGCTGGCCAATGATCGAGGTACTGGTCGTGGACGACGATGTGCACGTGGCAAAGATCAATGCGGCGTACGTCGCCAAGACCGACGGATTCCGGGTCAGCTGCGTCGCGCACACCGCTGCGGAAGCCCTTGCAGCCTTGGAAGGTCACCCTGTCGATTTGATCCTTCTGGATCATTACCTTCCCGACAGGACAGGGCTGCAGCTGGTCGGCGACCTGCGACGCCGCGGTCTGCTCACCGACGTGATCATGGTGACGGCGTCGCGCGATATCGCCACCGTGCAGGCTGCCATGCGCCACGGTGCCCTGCAGTATCTGGTCAAGCCGTTCACCTTTGCGGGCCTGCGCTCCAAGTTGGAAGGCTACGCGGCACTGCACCGCACGTTTGCGGGCGGCGGACAGGCGGAGCAATCCGAAGTGGACCGGATCTTCGGCGTGTTGGGCGCCGCCAACGCGGGCCCCGCCGAGTTGCCGAAGGGGCACTCCACCGCCACCGCCGACCGCGTGCGCTCGGTGATGCGCTCCGCGGACGCCCCGTTGTCCGCGCAGGACGTCGCCCTCCAGGCGGGACTGAGCCGGCAGACGGCCCAGCGCTACCTCAAGCTCTTGGAGCGCGCAGGGCGGGTGCGCCTCACCCTCAAGTACGGCGAGACCGGCCGTCCCGAGCACCGCTACGAGTGGGGCTAGGCTGCCAACCGCCGCCGGGGAGCGACGGACGCGGGGAAGGCGGAGCGCACGTGAAGAGCGAGGGCCAAGGATCCGCCACACGGCTGTGTGCAACCCGCCCGTCCTGCCCGTGTCCTCCAAGTCCAGGGCCTGCCCGCCCCTGGACTTGTCGGAGGTCCCCTTAAGCCGCCCCCGCCCCCGTGAGCGCCCGTACCTCCGTCTCTGCATGCCGCGCCTCCTCGGCAGCCTCCGGGGAGAGCAGCGTTCCCAGCCAGCCCATCAGGAAGCCCAGCGGGATCGATACGACACCGGGGTTGTCGAGGGGGAAGACGGCGAAGTCCAGTCCAGGGAAGATCGACTCCGGGCCACCGGAGACCACCGGTGAGAGGACGACCAGGGTGATCGCCGGGATCAGACCGCCGTACACGGACCAGACCGCCCCCCGGGTCGTGAAGCGGCGCCAGAAGAGGGTGTACAGCAGGACCGGCAGGTTGGCCGAAGCAGCGACGGCAAAGGCCAGGCCCACCAAGAAGGCGACATTCAGGTCCTGGGCGAGCAGGCTGAGGCCGATGGCAACCGCGCCGACCGCCACCGCCGCAATACGCGCCACGGCCACCTCTGCACGCTGGGCGTCCTGCGCCGTGCCGCGCGCGCGGCGCAGCGAGGCATACAGGTCGTGTGCGACCGAGGCCGACGAGGCGAGCGTGATGCCGGCGACAACGGCCAGGATGGTGGCGAACGCGACCGCAGCCACCACCGCGAAGAGAACCGTCCCCCCCGTCGAACCGGCGCCGCCTCCCAGGTTGAGGGCGAGCAGCGGGACGGCGGTGTTGCCGGCCGTATTGGACGCATGGACGGCCGAGCTGCCCAGCACTGCTGCGGCACCGAAGCCGAGCACGATCGTCATCAGGTAGAAGCCGCCGATCAGACCGATGGACCAGACGACGGAGCGACGGGCGGAGCGCGCCGTGGGAACGGTGTAGAAGCGGGAGAGGATGTGCGGCAGCCCGGCCGTCCCCAGAACCAGAGCGATGCCCAGGCTGATGAAGTCGAGCCGCGCGGTCCAGCCTCCGCCGTATTTGAGACCGGGAGTGAGGAAGTCGCTTCCGTGGCCACTGCGTTCGGCGGCGGTGTTCAACAGGGCGTTGATGTCGCCGTGGAACCGGATCAGTACCAGGACGGTCAGGGCGATGGCGCCGCCCATGAGGAGTACCGCCTTGACGATCTGGATCCAGGTTGTGGCCCGCATGCCGCCGAAGGCGACGTAGACCACCATCAGGGCGCCGACCCCGATCACCATCCAGGTACGGGCCTGCTGGCTCGCCCCGCCCAGGAGGAGGGCGACAAGGCTGCCGGCGCCCACCATCTGTGCCACCAGATAGAGCACGGACACAGTGACGGAGGCCGTGCCGGCCGCGATGCGGACGGGGCGCTCCCGCATCCGGGCGGCGACGACATCGGCAAGCGTGAACCTTCCGCAGTTGCGGACCAGTTCGGCCACGAGGAAGAGGACGACGAGCCAGGCGACGAGAAAGCCGACCGAGTACAGCAGGCCGTCGTAGCCGAAGAGAGCGATCAGGCCGGAGATGCCGAGGAAAGACGCGGCGGACATGTAGTCACCCGCGATGGCGAATCCGTTCTCCATGGGGGAGAAGAGCCTCCCGCCCGCATAGAACTCCTCGGCGGAGCCGTGCCGGCGGCGGCTCACCCAGGTCGTGATCCCCAGGGTGACGGCGATGAACACACTGAACAGAACCAGTGCGAGGGTCTGGTGGTCGCCGGTCAACGGATGTTCCCCCCGGTGAGTTCCTGCGTTTCCCAGCGGATGTCGAGCGCCGCGCGGTCCCTGCGCAGTCGGGCATGGCGCGCATAGGCCCAGGTGAGCAGGAACGTGGTGGCGAACTGGCCAAGCCCTGCGAGCATCGCGACGTTCAGGGCGCCGACGACGCGGTGAGCCATGAGGCCCGGCGCCGCGGTCGCTGCCACCACATAGGCGAGGTACCAGACCAGGAAGACCGCCGTGCCGGGGAGGACGAATCGCCGGTAGCGACGACGCACCTCCTGGAAAGCCGTGCTTCGCTGCACCGCCAGATAGATCTCGTCGTGGGGCGCGGATCGTGGTTCCGCTGCCGGGACCGGCGTGGGTACCGGTACCGGTTCGGGCTTCCCTGTGCGGTCCCACTCGCCCGCTGGTTTTGCCGCCTCACCCAGCTCGCCCCACCCGGAGGCGAGAGTGTCGTACCAGGGGTCGTCGAGCCGTAGGGCCCCTGACTCAGCGGCCGAACGGCCGTCCTGCTTGTCCACCGAACTCTCCTTGGTGCACGGGTTTGTTGTCCGTGTGGCCCAAGAGTGGACAGAAAGGAAGATCCTGGACTCTTCATTGCGAACCCTTCACCCCATCAGGTGACGGACTGTTGCGGCGGCTGCGCAAGGCCGTGACGGTACGCGTAGTGGATGGCCTGCGCCCGGTCCCGCAGCCCCGCTTTGGCAAAGAGATTGTTGATGTGGGTCTTCACGGTCGCGGTGGAAACATGCAGGGTACGGGCGATCTCCGGGTTGGACCGACCTTCGGCGACCAGCCGCAGCACCTCCACCTCACGGGCAGTCAGTCCGTCCGGGGGCACGTCGGGCGATTGCGGCGCCGTCCGCACGGGCTCCGTGAAGCGCTCCAGCAGCCTGCGCTGAATCCTGGGAGACAGCCCGGCCTCGCCCGAGAGCACGTCGTCGATAGCGCGGACGATCTCGTCGCCGTCGGCATCCTTGGTCAAATAGCCACGGGCGCCGGCCTGGAGAGCGGGAAAGAGCGAGTCGTCGTCCGCGTAGGTGGTGAGCACCACCACCTGGGTACCGGGGTGCCCCGCGCGGATACGGCGGGTGGCCTCGACGCCGTCGCAGCGCGGCATCCGCAGGTCCATCAAGACGACGTCGGGGGTGAGTTCGGCGACGAGGCGGACCGCTTCCTCACCGTCCGCGGCGGATCCGATGACCTCGATTCCCGGCAGCAGCCCCAGCAGCATCACGATTCCTTCGCGCACCACCGTCTGGTCGTCGGCGACCACGACCCGCGTCACCGCGTCTGCCCTCATGCGGGCACCCGCAACCGCACCACGAAACCCTCCTCGTCGGGGCCGGACTCCAGCGTTCCGCCGAGGAGTTCGGCGCGCTCCCGCATCCCGAGCAGACCGTACCCGGAGCCGCTCTCCGCGAGCTCGCCGGGCGTGCCGCGACCACCGGAGTCGCGCACCTCCAACCCGATGTCGTCCGCCGCGTACTCCAGCCGCATGCTCACCCGGGCGCCCGGGGCATGCTTGCGTACGTTCGTGAGCGCCTCCTGGGCGACTCTGCGGACCGCGAGGCCCGCCTCGGCCGGCACGACACGGGCCGTACCCGCCACAGCCAGCCGAACGCCCTCATTGGCGGTCAGGCGGCGCAGGAAGTCCTCGACCGGGATCATCTCCCCGCGCAGCGCGGAAAGCGCCTCACGGGTGCCGTCCAGCCCTTCACGGGCCATTCCCCGGCACGCCGTCACCCGCTCCAGGAGCTGCGCACGGTCGGCCTCGAGGTCGGTGCTGCGCTGGATCAGCAGCCGCGCGGCCTCCAAGTGCACCAGTTGGGCGCTCAGGCTGTGTGCGAGGACGTCGTGGATCTCGCGCGCGATCCGCCCGCGTTCGGCGAGCGCCGCCGATTCCGACTCGGCCTTACGGGCGGCCCGTTCCTGCACCAGCAGCCGCTGGGTGTTGCCGCGCGCCTCGGCGTCCAGCCGTACGACGTAGCCGGCCAGTCCCAGGCCCACGGCTGTTGCGGCGGTCGCCCACCAGTTGGCGTGGTTCAGTGCGGCGTACCCGCTCAGGGCGGTGGCGGAGCACGGTACGGCGACGCTCATCGGCAACCGCTCCATGGCGATGACGGCGCAGGCGCACCACAGGACGACGGCGGGCGTCCGCGCCCCCACGTATGCGAAGCCGACGGCCGCAGCCAGCAATACGGCGAACAGTCCGATGGACGGCCACAGGTGACGGGCCAGCGTCGTCCGGAAGAAGCCGCGGAACGCCAGCATTGTGGCGGCCACGCCGGTGCACAACGCCATCAGGCGCCATCCGGTGAAGGCCGGCCCCACCAGGGTGGTCCACACCAGCCCGGCCACCACTGCGATGCGCACCGACCGGCCGATCCACAACCGGGCGCCACTGACGCCCTCACGGGACAGCGATTCCCGCAAGGGCCAGCTCGTCCAGGAGTTCGGCGGCACTACGGTCCCTTCCACGGCGTGCGAAGAGACTCAGCCCGCCACAGGGACACGGTACGTCCGATGCCCTACCTGGGCCCGCCAGGTGGTGACGCCGGCCCGGGTCAGCAGCATCGCAGCAACGGACAGCATCGTGGCCGCGCTGCCCTGGTGGATGCCCGTGGCCGCGGCGATACCCATGAGACCGACCCGCAGCACCATGCCGCAGAGCCACACGCCGGCCGCCGCCCAGCTCCCCTTGGTCCAGACCGCACCGTCCTCGTCCGTCCAGATGCGCGTCGTCCAGGCCCAGCCGGCGCCGCAGGCCAGCCCGATCAGGATCTCCAGGCCCAGGAGGACGGCTGATGCCACGTGGTGTACCGGGTCCACGAGGCCGGGCTGCCGCACCGCCATGACCGTCAGGACGACCGGAATCAGCCACCACGCCTTGCCCTCAGACGAGATGCGCTGCGCCGCGAACTGCCGGATGAACACCAGCGCGATGACGCCGATGATCACAACGATGTTGAGCGTGCCGCTCATGACCTGACCCTCCATGGGACGGGAATTCGATGTCTCCGACGCTATGGAGCGGCGCCCACGCGCGGATCGGCGCCAGGGTGGGGCCCGGGTGGAAAAAGACGACGGGCGTTTCTCCACCCGGGGGTGGAGAAACGCCCGTCGGTGGCCGCGGACGGCTCAGGTGTCGATGCGCGAGCGGTCCAGAGTGGACGCGGAGTTGGTGATGAACTCCTTGCGGGGGGCGACTTCGTTGCCCATCAGGAGGTCGAAGGCCTTCTCCGCCGCTTCGAGATCGCTGATGTTGATGCGGCGCAGCGTGCGGTGGCGCGGATCCATGGTCGTCTCGGCGAGCTGGTCGGCGTCCATTTCACCCAGGCCCTTGTAGCGCTGGATGCTGTCTTTGTAGCGGACCTTCGTGCGCTGGAGCTCGAGCAGGGTCTGGCGCAGCTCGTTGTCCGAATAGGTGTAGATGTACTTGTCCTGGCCCTTTTTGGGGTTGATCAGTTCGAC
Source organism: Streptomyces sp. TM32 (assembly GCF_004122755.1). NCBI lineage: Bacteria > Bacillati > Actinomycetota > Actinomycetes > Kitasatosporales > Streptomycetaceae > Streptomyces > Streptomyces sp. TM32. Next base: position 11,721 of record NZ_SDIG01000048.1, on the reverse strand, counting down.
GCGGTGCAGTGGCGGGACGGCCGAGAAGACCCGGCCCTCCTCGACCATGGGTCGCATGTAGCGCTGGAAGAGGGTCAGCAGCAGGCAGCGGATGTGAGCGCCGTCGACGTCCGCGTCGGCGAGGAAGATGACCTTGCCGTAGCGGGCGGTGTCGATGTCGAAGGTGCGGCCGGACCCGGCCCCTATGACCTGGATGATGGCCCCGCACTCGGCGTTCTTGAGCATGTCCGAAACGGATGACTTCTGGACATTGAGAATCTTGCCGCGGATCGGCAGCAGCGCCTGGAATTCCGAATTCCGCGCCAGCTTCGCGGTGCCCAGCGCCGAGTCGCCCTCGACGATGAAGAGCTCGCTGCGGTCGACGTCGTCGCTGCGGCAGTCCGCGAGTTTGGCCGGCAGCGAGGACGACTCCAGCGCGGTCTTCCGCCGCTGGGCCTCCTTGTGCTGCCGGGCGGCGATGCGCGTACGGGCCGCGGCGACGACCTTCTCCAAGACGGAGCGCGCCTGCTGCTTGGCGTCCCGCTTCGTGGAGGTCAGGAACGCCTTGAGTTCCCGGCTCACCACCTGGGCGACGATCCGGGACGCGGCGGAGGTGCCGAGCACCTCCTTGGTCTGCCCCTCGAACTGCGGCTCCGCCAGTCGTACGGTCACGACCGCGGTGAGGCCCTCCATGGCGTCGTCCTTGACGACGTCGTCCTCGGCCACGCGCAGCAGCTTGCTCGACCGCAGCACCTCGTTGACGGTCTTGGTGATCGACCGCTCGAATCCGGAGACGTGGGTGCCGCCCTTGGGCGTCGCGATGATGTTGACGAACGACTTGATCGTCGAGTCGTAGCCGGTGCCCCAGCGCAGCGCGATGTCGACGCCCAGCTCCCGGGTGACCTCGGTCGGGGTCATGTGGCCGCGGTCGTCGAGGACCGGGACGGTCTCCTTGAACGTGCCCTGGCCGGACAGCCGGAGCACATCGCACACGGCCTTGTCCTGCGCGAGGTACTCGCAGAATTCGCTGATGCCGCCGTCGTAGTGGAAGGTCTCCTCTGTCTTGCCGGCGCCGTCGATGCCCCGCTCGTCGCGTACGACGAGGGTCAGGCCCGGCACGAGGAAGGCCGTCTGCCGCGCGCGGGCGTACAGCGTCTCCAGGGAGAGCTTGGCGTCCTTGAGGAAGATCTGCCGGTCGGCCCAGTAGCGCACCCGGGTGCCGGTCTTGGTCTTGGGGATCCGCTTGCCCTTGAGCAGGCCGTTGCCCGGATCGAAGGGGGCGTCGGGACCCGATTCGGTGAAGATGCCGGGTACGCCGCGCCGGAAGCTGATCGAGTGCGTCTTGCTGCTGCGGTCCACCTCGACGTCGAGCCGCGCGGACAGGGCGTTGACGACCGAGGCGCCGACGCCGTGCAGTCCGCCGGAGGCCGCGTACGAGCCGCCGCCGAACTTGCCGCCGGCGTGCAGCTTGGTCATCACGACCTCGACGCCGCTGAGGCCGGTCTTCGGCTCGACGTCGACGGGAATACCCCGGCCGTTGTCCCTGACCTCCACCGACCCGTCGTCGTGGAGGATCACCTCGATATGGTCGCAGTAGCCGCCCAGCGCCTCATCGACGGAGTTGTCGATGATCTCCCACAGGCAGTGCATCAGGCCACGGCTGTCCGTCGAGCCGATATACATGCCGGGACGCTTGCGGACGGCTTCGAGCCCCTCGAGGACGAGCAGATGCCGCGCGGTGTAGTTGGAACCGTCCCGGTCTGCCCCGGTCAGCACTGCGGTGGACGGCACGGACATCTCGGCGGTCACGCGGTTCGCTCCTCGCTGAATTTCTGGCAGCCCGCATTCCGCGGACTCGGTTGTGGCGGTGTCGCCGGTCAGAGGGTACCGAGGCCTGGTAGAGCCGATGTGACGCCACCCGTAAGCATGCTCATGCTAGTAGAATTTCGCTCGCATGTTCGATCCCTCGTTGGGGTGACGTCGCAGTGACGTGCACATCACGTTCCCTTCGAGGCATGAACCATTTAGGCTCCGGGCACGTCCTCATCAACAACCGGCAAGCCAGCCGGGAGGGCAGACCCAACAACCACCGTGAATCAGACCACCAAGCAATACGGCTCATTCGCCGCCACCCGGCAGCACCCGGCCCCCTCGGAGAGTTTTTTCGAGGAAAAGGCACGAGCGGGAACGTTTTCGGCCTGGTTGGATGTTGACCCTGGTACGACAGCTCGTCGAGCTAGAGAAGAGGCGACGTGACTACTGTTCTGACACCCGCGAGCCCGCTGACGGCCGCTGACCGCTGCGACCGCTGCGGCGCCCAGGCATACCTGCGCGTCGTCCTGATGTCCGGCGGAGAACTGCTCTTCTGCGCCCACCACGGTCGCAAGTTCGAGCCAGAACTCAAGAAGATCGCCGCGGAAATACAGGACGAGACGGAGCGGCTCACCGCTTCTCCGGCGTCCGCGTCCGATGAGGAACGCTGACACTTCGCATCCACGACGAGCGAACAGCGGCACAGCGCCGTACTTGCGGGCGGTCCCCCGGCACCACCGGGAGGCCGCCCGCAGTTGTGCGTCCTCACGCGGGCCTGAGAGCTCTCCGCGCGGATCAGCCGGCCCCGTGTGCGGACACCGCCGGGAGCAGCGCAGAGGCGCGCGTATAGACCCCTGGACTGCCCGCCCGGCCGCAGCCGGTCCCCCATGACACCAGCCCCACGAGCCGTCCCCGGACGACCAGCGGCCCACCACTGTCCCCCTGGCAGGCGTCCCTGCCGCCGGTCGGCTCCCCTGCGCACAGCATCGACTGCGCACGGTACCTACCGTCGGCGTTGCCCGGGTAGGCCCGCGCACAGACCGCATCGGGCAGCACATTGACGTGCGCCGCCCGCAGCTGTGACGCATAGCTGCCCCCGCCCGTGGTGTCCCCCCAGCCGTAGACCGTGGCCGCGTTCCCCGGGCGGTAGGCGCTGTCGTGCCGTCCCGCTATCGGGATGGGCCGGTTCGGAACCGGCCTGGCCAGCGTGAGGACGGCCATGTCACCGTCGTTCGTCCAAGTGTTGTAGCCCGGGTTCACCCAGACCTTCGCGGGCTTGAGCTCCTGGCCCCCGCCACCGGTGAGGTTGTCGCGTCCGACGACGATCCTCAGGTCCCGCACCTGCCGCCAGGAGACGCCCAGCACCTCTCTGCTCAGGCAGTGCGCCGCTGTGACCACCGTTGAGTGCCCCACGAGGACGCCGCCGCAGAACTGGCCGGAGCGCTGGGCCCCGAAGCGCCCATGAGAGGCCAGCGCCACCGCCCAGGGACTGTGCGACAACGGTGCGGGTCTGCCACCGATCACCACCCCGTCCGCGGCCGCCGACGCCGGCAGGGCGAGGACCAGCGCGAGGGCCGCAAGGGCAGCGTGGGCGGTGGGACGCATACGGACTCCTGACTCCGGGACAGTGCATGCATACCCAGAGTGACGCCATCGATCACCCTGCGCATCCGGACATGCGTGAGCCCGGCCTCTCAGCGGGGAGAGACCGGGCTCGTGGCACTGTCCGGGCGGGCCCGGACTAGTCGAGGTAGTCGCGCAGCACCTGGGAGCGCGACGGGTGACGCAGCTTCGACATGGTCTTCGACTCGATCTGACGGATCCGCTCACGCGTGACGCCGTAGACCTTGCCGATCTCGTCCAGGGTCTTGGGCTGACCGTCGGTGAGACCGAAGCGCATGGAGACGACGCCGGCCTCGCGCTCGGAGAGGGTGTCGAGAACCGAGTGCAGCTGCTCCTGCAGAAGCGTGAAGCTGACCGCGTCGGCCGGGACGACCGCCTCGGAGTCCTCGATGAGGTCACCGAATTCGCTGTCGCCGTCCTCACCCAGCGGGGTGTGCAGCGAGATCGGCTCGCGGCCGTACTTCTGGACCTCGATGACCTTTTCGGGGGTCATGTCGAGTTCCTTGGCCAGCTCCTCCGGGGTGGGCTCGCGGCCCAGGTCCTGGAGCATCTGGCGCTGGACGCGCGCGAGCTTGTTGATGACCTCGACCATGTGGACGGGGATACGGATCGTACGGGCCTGGTCGGCCATGGCGCGGGTGATGGCCTGGCGGATCCACCACGTCGCGTAGGTCGAGAACTTGTAGCCCTTGGTGTAGTCGAACTTCTCGACCGCACGGATCAGACCGAGGTTGCCCTCCTGGATCAGGTCCAGGAAGAGCATGCCGCGGCCGGTGTACCGCTTGGCCAGGGAGACGACCAGACGGAGGTTGGCCTCCAGGAGGTGATTCTTCGCCCGGCGGCCGTCCTCGGCGATGATCTCCAGCTCACGCTTGAGCTTCGGCGCGAGCTTGTCGGCGTTCGCCAGCTTGTCCTCGGCGAACAGGCCCGCCTCGATGCGCTTGGCGAGCTCCACTTCCTGCTCGGCGTTGAGGAGCGGGACCTTACCGATCTGCTTGAGGTAGTCCTTGACCGGGTCGGCGGTGGCGCCGGCCGCGGCGACCTGCTGCGCGGGGGCGTCATCCTCGTCGTCGTCGGACAGGACGAAGCCGGCGTTCTCCGCGCCCTCGGCGGCCTCGGGAGCGTCGCCCTTACCGGGCGCCGGGGTCTCCTCGGTCACCTCGTCTTCGAGCAGCTCGTCGACGTCCTTCTTGGACGCGGTCTTCTTGGCGGTGGCCTTCTTGGCCGTCGTCTTCTTCGCGACGGTCTTCTTGGCGGCCGTCTTCTTCGCCGCTGCCTTCTTCGCGGGCGCGGACTCGGACTCACCGGCCGGCGGATCCGCCACAGGGGCGGTGGTCGCGGCGGCGGTGGTCTTCTTGACCGTGGCGGCCTTCGCCGCGACGGTCTTGGTGGCGGTGCGCTTCGCCGGACTCTTCGCTGCGACGCTCTTGCGGGTGCGCTTGGGCGCCTCTGCGGCACTGACCATCAGCGTCACACCCTCCTCGTCGAGGATTTGGTTGAGGCTGCGCAGAACGTTCTTCCACTGGGTTGGCGGAATCTGGTCAGCCTCGAAGGCCCGACGCACGTCATCGCCGGCGATCTGCCCATCTGCCTTTCCCCGCTCGATGAGCGCCATCACAGACTCGGACTCGGCGATCTCCGGCGGGAGCGTACGGGATGTGCTGGCCGACACGAACAACCTCTCGGAACGATGGAAACGGCTTCCGACCCCGTCCACTGTGGATCGGAGCCGACGACCGCCGGTGGGGATGGACCGACGGCGCAGGGGCAACCGGGGAGTTGAACAGCGTCATTCACGCCGCTCTTATTCCCTCCTCGGCTATCACCTCTTAAGTCATCGCGCTTCCCTGAAGAGTGTTACGCCCAATCTGCGTGGCCCGAGTCACACCCCATAACGACCCATTCCCAGTCATATGACATGCAACCCTCCCGAGACCTGTCGCCGGATCCGGTCGACGACCCGGATCCGGCGATCTTCTGCGCCTGCGCCGCGTACGGCGTGCCCTGCCCGGAGGGGCGTGCAGGACACGGAAGCCGCGCGGCGCCCACCGTCCGTACGCCGTCGGGTACGGGCCTTCAGTGCTCGCGGGGCGCGGGGACGACGTGATCGACAGGCGTCCCGGAGCCCTGTCCGGCGACCTCGCCATGGGCGGCGAGGAGCTGGCGCATCGCGGATTCGGCCGCCGTGGCGTCGCCGGAACCGATGGCGTCGACGACCCGCATGTGCTGCCCCACGGACGTCTCGACCGGTCGCTCGCAGCCGCCGGCGGCACCGCCCGAGACGTGGAGGGCGGCGGAGACGATGCCCGAGAGGTGCTCGAGCATGCGGTTGCCGGCGAGCTGCAGCAGCAGCGAGTGGAACTCGGCGTCGGCACGGGAGAACGTCATGGTGTCGCCCTGGGCCGCGGAGTGGCCCATGATCTCGACCATGTCGGCGAGCCGCTGCTGGATGTCCTCGCGGCTGTGGCCCGCGGCGAGCCGGGCGGCGAGGGGCTCGATCGTCCAGCGCAGCTCACACAGCTCACGGCGCTGGTCGTCACGCTGCGGCCCGTAGGCCCGCCACTCGATGATGTCGGGGTCGAGGAGGTTCCAGTCGCTCACCGGGCGTACCCGGGTGCCGACGTTCGGGCGGGCGCTGACGAGGCCCTTGGCCTCGAGGACTCGCAGCGACTCACGGACGACGGTGCGGGAGACCTCGAAGCGCTGGCCGATCTCCTCAGGAACGAGCGGGCGGTCGGCCCCGAGATCGCCGGAGACGATCATCTGGCCCAGCTGCTGGACGAGTTGGCCGTGCAGGCCACGTCCGCGGCTGCCGGCCGCGCGACGGCCGACCCGGCCGATGTCTGCCTCTGAGCCGTCCCAGACCTGCGAAACGCGCTCTGCACGGTCCTGGCCGGCCGCACTGGCGGCGTTCGCGGCGTTGCCCGCGTTGGCGTAGGGGTAGCGGTCAAGCTCGCCCGGGCCTGCGAGGCCGGTGTCGCCGGGGCGAGCCGCGGTCATCATGGTGTGCGCAAGGGTACTCACGCATCTGTTGTCGGCGACACCCTGAACACCCTTGAGGTCTTTGGTGAAAAGCACACGAAAGGGTGATCGCCCCCCATCCCTGAATTGACGCTTTATCGGAAAGAAATGCGCTCTCTACGGCGAGTTGTGGACAGCGGCCGCAACAACAGCGCACCAAAACATATGCCTTACTCGATCAGCAGCCGCAGTCGCACCGCACCGAGAGCGCATCACCACAGGCCAGAAGGGTGCGGGCAACACCCTTGCCCTGTCTGCTGGTTGGGCCGTGAGCCGCATCACGAACCGGTGCGCATTGGTCAATTCCGAACGGGCCCTTGACGCCGCCCTCAGGGGCCACGTGACGACCTCACCTAAGGCACTTTGACGGGAATTCTCCGGCAATCCCGTTACACCGGAACTGAATACACCACCGGCCCCTCTTTTCACTCCGGCAGGGCCCATCAGCCGCTTCGCTCAACTTGCCGCAACGGCAGGACATTCAATGACCCAACAGCGAAGGGGCGGACCGAAGACAGTGTCGGACCAGGGCCCGCAGAGCGCGGCATCGACTGGGACGCAGGGGCAGGACCACCGACTACGGGTCCGACAGGGCTGGTCGTCCTCAGGTCGGCGCCCCGGCCGGGTGGAGCCACACATCCATGACACCGACGGCGGGCGGGCGTGGGCGGCCGGGGGCGCCGAACGAGCCCGACGGTGGTGAGCCGGACACCCCTTGCGGGGCATGAGCCCGGCGGGAAGCGGGCGTGGCGACGTAAGGACTCACCCAGCCAAGGTAACCGCGATATGTCCTATTTTCTCGTAATTGCTCGACCTTGATGCTTCGCCGTGTCACCGTGGGTGAACTTCGCCCCTTCGGTGTCGCGCGCTGTCCGCGACGCTCAGACCTCGGGGCGGAGCATCGGCGGGTTGAGCAGCGTCGCCCCGCCGGCCCTGAACAGCTGTGCGGGACGGCCGCCCTGACGCGTCGTCGTACCGCCCGTGGGCACCAGGAAGCCGGGGGTGCCGGTCACCTTGCGGTGGAAGTTACGGGGATCCAGGGCCACCCCCCAGACCGCCTCGTACACGCGGCGCAGCTCGCCCACGGTGAACTCCGGTGGGCAGAAGGCCGTGGCGAGCGAGGAGTACTCGATCTTCGAGCGGGCGCGCTCCACGCCGTCGGCCAGGATCCGGGAGTGGTCGAACGCGAGCGGAGCCGCCAGCTCGCCCTCGCGGGTGAGGGTGTCGTCCTGGCCCAGGAGGGTCTCCACCGGTGCCCAGCGCGCGCTGTGGGCGTCACCGCCGGCCTTGGGAGCGGGCAGGTCGGGGGCGAGTACCAGATGCGCGACGCTGACGACCCGCATCCGGGGGTCCCTCTTGGGGTCGCCGTAGGTGGCGAGCTGTTCGAGGTGTGCGCCGTACACGGGTGACGGACCGGCCGGGGACTGGGCGTGCAGACCGGTCTCCTCGGCCAGCTCCCGCGCGGCCGCGTCCTCGAGGTCCTCGTCGGCCCGGACGAATCCACCGGGCAGGGCCCAGCGGCCCTGGAACGGCGGCTCACCGCGCCGCACGGCCAGCGCACACAGGGCGTGGCGGCGCACGGTGAGCACGACCAGATCGACAGTGACGGCAAAGGGCGGGTAGGCCGACGGGTCGTAGGGAGGCATGGCGTGATCATAGTCGTCCGCCTGACGATAAACAGGCCCATCACCACCTCACGAGCCCAGTTGCAGACCTTCCGCCGCCGTCTCCACCATCCCCATGCCGAGTCTGCTGACCCGTACGGCGAACGGCTGCTCGGCCACGCTCAGGCCGGTGAGCTGTAGCGCGCCGAGCGGGGTGGTGGCGAGCGGCCGCACGGACACCGTCCCGGCAGGAACATCGGGGCGCAGACCGGCGAGGGCGACGAGTATGTGCACCGCACCGGCCGCCGCCACGGCAGCGGGGCGGCAGGCGGCCGGGTGCGGTACGGGGACGCCGCCGGCGGTGCGCTGCTCCCCCGCGTACATCTCTGGGAGGCGGTAGGCGAAGCTGTCCGCCGAATCGAGGATTCCCCTGGTCAGGGCGCCGGCCGCCCGCTCATGGCCGGCCGCGGCCAGTCCGGCGGCGGCGATCGCCGTGTCGTGGACGCGGACCGCACCGCTGCGGTGGCCGAACGGGTTGTAGCCGCTCTCCTTGGTGCCCATCCCACGCAGCCCCCATCCGGAGTCCATGGCGGGGCTCTCCAGTGCTCTGGCCAGTTGGTCGGTCTGGGTGGCGTCCAGCAAACCGGGTGCCAGGGCCCCGCCGCCGAGCAGGCCGGTGTCGAGGAGATGGACGGTGGTGGAGCCGAGGTGCGGGACGGGCCGCCCATCGGCGGTGAGCAGGGCGGCGGGGCGACCGCCGGCGCTGTCCTCCCACCAGAAGTCCCTGCGGAACCGGGTGCGCAGGTCAGCGGCCCAGTCCCGGAGCGCCGTAGCGTCGGATGATCCGACGGCTTCGAGGAGATCGGCACCCAGGAGAGCGGCGCGATGGGCATGAGCCTGGGTCTCGCATCGGTACGGTCCGTCGGGCGCGGGGTCGGGGACGTAGGCGCCGCGGCTGCCCCCCGGTGGATCGGTGACGGCCCTCAGCCATCGCAGGCAGCGCTCCGCAACGGGCAGCAGCCGCTCCGTCTCCTGCTCGGGAAGCCCCCAGCGGCGCGCCTCCGCGAGGACGGTGGGAAACAGAAGGGTCGCCTCGATGCCGGTGCAGCTCGGCGGGGCATGCGGTCCGGCGTCCCGGAGCGGACCGGGAATTCGGCCGAAATCCGCGCCTGGTGCGGCTTGTTGGCTACGGGCGAGCGCCCGCAGTGTGCCCGCGGCGAGCCGGGTGCCCAAGGGCAGCAGCATCCGCGCGGCCCACAGCGCCTCGGCCGGTGCCGGACCACAGCGCCAGGGGAATCCGCCGGCCACGTAGATGTCCGCTGCGGCGGCCGGATCACGCATCACCAGGCCGTGCAGATCGTCGAGGCTTGCTGCCATGAGCACGTCGGCCCGGTGGTCGTCACACTCGAGCCGGGCCGCCGTCCAGGGCCGCGGTGGGCGGGCACTGCGCGTGCGCGTCACGCCGGTTCCGGTGCGCGGGCCGGGGATGAGGACCGTGCCGGGGCGGCGGTCGCCTGCCGGACCTCCGGTGTCGTGCTCCAGTGCGGTGTGCAGCTCGATGGTGCGGCGGCCGCCGGGTGGCAGATCCAGTTCCCAGCGCAGCAGGCCCGGCGAGGCGAGCGCGTCCTGGGGTGCGGGCCACGCGGACACCACCGCATGCACACCGGGCCCCGACCAACGCAGCCCGGAGCCATGGACAGTGGCTCTCCGTTCCGGCCCCGACAGGCCCACGGCGATGGCTCCGAGCTCTGCAAGATCCGTACCCAGCCGGATCTCGACCGGCAGCCGCACGGGCCGCGCGGAGCTGCTGTGGAAGGTGATCCGCTCGGTGCCGTCGGCGGAGCGCAGCCGTTCCACTCGGATGTCCGGGTCCGGTCCGCGCTCTCCCGCCCTGCGGATCGTCCCGAGGAACCGGGCCCGGTCCGCACCGTTCAACCTCCCCTGGACGACGAGCGGTTCGTCGCCCGCGACCCGGAGTTCGCAGCGGGACAGGGCCCGCCGTCCGTCGCGATAGAAGCCGTCCATGCCGTGGCCGGTCAGCTGCCCCGACGCCGGGGACACCGCGAGGGCCGGGAGGGCCACACAGACGAGTGAGGAGTGGACGGGTTGCGGTTGCGGGGGCCGGGGCGGCGCCGGGCGGCGCTCGCCGGGCGGTCGATGAACCGGCTGAGTGAGGGGGACGATGCCTGGCACGCTCTGCGCTCCCTGGTGAGGTCGGGGCTTCGTACGGCCTACGCCACTCAGGTGAACGGCCCGGCCGGCGCCCAGGTCACGCGGGCCTCGCTGCCATGTCGTGTTCACCGCCGGCTCCGGTCGCCGTCCCGGCCGGCCCGGCGCCTGCCGCGACCGTCCGTCGAACGGGTGCCGGGGCCCGTGCCGCCGCGAGGTCCGCGGGGGCGGCCGGCCGGGCCGCGCCTGGTGGGCCGTCGTGTCTCCTTGGTGGTGGACGGGGAATCTGTGGCGGGCGCAGGTGCATCCTCGGCGGCGCTCGTCACCGCGTCGTTCTGCTCGCGCAGGCAGCGGCGCAGCGGCTCCGGATCGAGGCCTTCATTGATGGCGCGGTGCAGCAACTGGGCGAAGGTGTAGTCGGGGTCGAGTGACAGGGCGCAGTTGAGGGCGATGCGTGCCGACGGTCCGTCCTCGGTGGACCAGCAGACCCAGCCCGCGAGGGTGAGCGGGGCCGCCGCGTGCTCGGCATAGCCACCGGCGCAGCGGCGGGCGAGGGCGCGCCAGAGCCGGAGGGCCGGCGCAGCAACCGAGCCGTCCATCCACTCCGCTGCCCGGTCGCGGGTGACCCGGTCCTGGAGGCCGAGGATGAGATCGGCGGCCTCGGCATCGGTGATCAGCGCGTCGTCGCAGGCGTCCCGGGCCCGGTTGCTGCCCGAGGGGGTGTCCTGACGGAACCGGTGGATCATGGCGCCGGCCAGGTCGAGGGTGTCCCGCCGGACGGTCGCCGCGCCGTCCCTCTCGAGCATGCGCGGCACCAGCGCGCCGGCCGCCGCGTCCAGCACCTTCTCCTGCTCCGCGGCTCGCCTGCCGGTACGGGGCATCAGCCTGGCCTCCATCTCCTTGAGCGAGCCGCGCACCTGCATACCCGCGTATGCGGCGGCCGCGGCCATCACGGACGTGCCGGGCATGACCATGTGCGTGCCCTCCGCGGGGCAGCATCGGAAGTCGGGGCAGCAGTAGGACCAGAAGCGGCCGTTGGACAGGCACAGGGCTTCCAGGACCGGTACGTCGAGCGCACCGCAGGCGGTACGCAGCCGTTGGGCGAGCGGCCGGAGCCGGTCCTTGACGTCCTTGCCGCTCTCGCCTTCCGCGGGCTCCTGGCAGAGGTAGACGAGGATCGCCTCGGGCCGGGCGTCACGCTCCTGGCCCGCGGAGATCAGACAGTCGGCGAGCTGGTCGGCGACGTCCGGCCACTGCGCGGTGTCGGTGGGGATGCCGAGCCTGACCCGACCGCCGAAGCGCCCGCGGTCGCCGTGCAGCGCGATCAGGACGATGCTGTCATCCGGATAGAAGCCCATGAGATACGGCAAGGCGTCGGCGAGTTCGGCCGGGCTGCGGAGGGTGACCTGGGCGTCGGTCGGCGGCGCCGGGACCGCGTCGGAGGTGGCGGAGGAGTGCGTGGGGCCGGACCGGGTGGACGGGGTGGAGGAGCCGGCGGTGAACACGACATGGC
>NZ_SDIG01000047.1:0-37441 GCF_004122755.1 Streptomyces sp. TM32 | reverse complement strand
ACGACACCCGCCGCCCCCACGCCCGCGACACCGGCCGACCCCGCGCGCGGCGCGCCAACACCCCCCACAAAGGCGCCGGCCGGCCCCGGAGAGAATCCGAGGCCGGCCGGCGTTTGAGGTCACACGGGGGCGGCGGCGCCGCACAGCGAACCGGCACCCCGCGAGGGACTAGCAGCCGAGCAGCCGCGCGCCCAGGTAGGCCTGGATCTGGTCCAGGCTGACCCGCTCCTGCTTCATGGTGTCGCGCTCGCGCACGGTCACCGCGTTGTCGTCCAGGGTGTCGAAGTCGACCGTGACGCAGAACGGGGTGCCGATCTCGTCCTGGCGGCGGTAGCGGCGGCCGATCGCGCCCGCGTCGTCGAACTCGATGTTCCAGTTCTTGCGCAGGTCCGCGGCGAGGCCCTTGGCCTTCGGCGACAGCTGCGGGTTGCGGGACAGCGGCAGCACCGCGACCTTGACCGGCGCCAGGCGCGGGTCGAGGCGCATGACGGTGCGCTTCTCCATCTTGCCCTTGGCGTTGGGCGCCTCGTCCTCGATGTACGCGTCGAGCATGAAGGCGAGCATCGCGCGGTTCACGCCGGCGGCCGGCTCGATGACGTACGGAGTCCAGCGCTCGCCGGCCTCCTGGTCGAAGTAGGAGAGGTCCTGGCCGGAGGCCTTGGCGTGCGCCGAGAGGTCGTAGTCGGTGCGGTTGGCCACGCCCTCCAGCTCGGAGAACTCGGTGCCGCCGAAGTTGAAGCGGTACTCGATGTCAGCGGTGCGCTTGGAGTAGTGCGAGAGCTTCTCGGCCGGGTGCTCGAACCAGCGGATGTTCTCCTCGCGGATGCCGAGGTCGCGGTACCAGTTCCACCGCTCGGCCATCCAGTACTCCTGCCACTTCTCGTCCTCGCCCGGCTTGACGAAGAACTCCATCTCCATCTGCTCGAACTCACGGGTCCGGAAGATGAAGTTGCCGGGCGTGATCTCGTTGCGGAAGGACTTGCCCATCTGCGCGATGCCGAACGGCGGCTTCTTGCGGGAAGTCTGCTGCACCTGGGCGAAGTTGGTGAAGATGCCCTGCGCGGTCTCGGGGCGCAGGTACGCGACCGAGGCGGTGTCCTGGGACGGGCCGAGGTGGGTGGAGAGCAGGCCGGAGAACTGCTTGGGCTCGGTGAAGCCGCCCTTGTTGCCACAGTGCGGGCAGTTGACGTCGGCGAGACCGTTCTCGGGGAGCCGGCCGTGCTTGGCCTCGTACGCCTCCTCCAGGTGGTCCGCGCGGAAGCGCTTGTGGCAGGAGGTGCACTCGGTCAGCGGGTCGGTGAAGGTGGCGACGTGGCCGGACGCCTGCCAGACCTCGGGGGCCAGGATCACCGACGAGTCGAGACCGACGACGTCCTCGCGGGAGGTGACCATGGCGCGCCACCACTGACGCTTGATGTTCTCCTTGAGCTCGACGCCCAGCGGGCCGTAATCCCAGGCAGCGCGGGAGCCGCCGTAGATCTCACTGCAGGGGTAGACGAAGCCACGGCGCTTGCTCAGGCTGACGATGGTATCGATCTTGTCGGCGGCCACGGTGCTCTCTTCATTACGACGACGAACGATGGACGGGCGGCGCCCTGGCGTCTCGACGGAGGGTGGTGGTCGGGAGACGGGTGGGCGAATAGTTCAGGGTACCGGCGGCCGTACCCCCTGGATCAAATCGGTTCGGGCCCACTGTCGGCCCGCTCACACCGCCCCGGCACTTGTTGACAACCGTTTCCACTTTTGTTGAAAATGAGTGTCATGAACATACGCCGTCATATCATCACCACGGCCCTCGCCGGGGCCTCGGTGCTCGGCCTGCTGACCCTCTCCGCCTGCTCCCCCGACAGCGGTGCGCGCACCGAGGACGGCAAGCTGCGTGTGACGGCGTCCTTCTATCCCATGGAATTCCTCGCCCAGCAGATCGGCGGGAAGCACGTCGAGGTGACCGACCTCACCAAGCCGGGCGTCGAGCCGCACGACCTGGAGCTCACCCCGAAGCAGACCGGCCAGCTCGGCGAGTCCGGCGCCATCGTCTACCTCAAGGGCCTGCAGCCCGCCGTGGACGCCGCCGTCGCCCAGTCCGGCGCCAAGCACGTCGCCGACGCCGCCGCCCTCACCTCGCTGGAGAAGCACGGCACCGAGGTCGACGGCCACCACCACACCACGGGCGACAACCACTCCCACTCCGAGTCCGAGGGCGGCAAGGACCCGCACATCTGGCTCGACCCCGTGAAGTACGCCGAGGTCGCCAAGGGCGTCAACAAGACCCTCGCCCAGGCCGACCCGGCCCACAAGGCCGACTTCCAGAAGAACACCGACGTACTGGTCAAGAAGCTGGACGGCCTGAACAAGGAATTCCGGGACGGGCTGAAGAAGCGCTCCTCGGACACCTTCCTGACCACCCACGCAGCCTTCGGCTACCTCGCCGAGCGCTACGGCCTGACCGAGGAGGCCATCAGCGGCCTCGACCCGGAGGCCGAGCCCAGCGCCCACCGCATCAGGGACCTGCACACCCTCGCCGCACGGCACCACGTCTCCACCGTCTTCTTCGAGACGATCGCCAACCCGGCCACCGCCAAGGCCCTGGCCGGCGATCTCCATCTGAAGACCGATGTCCTCGACCCCCTTGAGGGGATCACCGGCAAGAGCCGCGGCAAGGACTACTTCGGTGTGCAGCGCGCCAACCTCGCCGCGCTCCAGAAGGCGCTCGGCAGCAAGTGACACACCCCGCCCCGCACGCGACGGAGGTCACCATGAACCATCCGCTCCCCGAACCGGTCATCGACCTGCGCCAGGCCACCGCCTCGCTGGGCGCCCGGCCCGTACTGCGCGGCGTCGATCTCACCGTCCGCACGGGCGAGGTCGTCGCGCTGCTCGGCGCCAACGGCTCCGGCAAGTCCACCGCCGTCCGGTCCGTGATCGGCCAGGTCCCGCTCACCGGCGGCGAGCTGGCCCTCTTCGGCACCGAGTTCCGGCGCTTCCGGGACTGGGCCCGGGTCGGCTACGTCCCGCAGCGCACCACCGCGGCCGGCGGGGTGCCCGCCACCGTCCGCGAGGTCGTCACGGCCGGCCGGCTGGCCCGTACGAAGCTGGGCATCCTGCGCAAGGCCGACCGGGCCGCGGTGCACCGCGCCCTGGAGCTGGTGGGCATGGCGGACCGCGCCAAGGACTCCGTCAACGCGCTCTCCGGCGGCCAGCACCAGCGGGTGCTGATCGCCCGGGCGCTGGCCGGGGAACCGGAGTTGCTGATCATGGACGAGCCGATGGCCGGCGTCGACCTGGCCAGCCAGGAGGTGCTCGCCGCCGCACTGCGCGAGCAGGTCGGCCGGGGCAGCACGGTCCTGCTGGTACTGCACGAGCTGGGTCCTCTGGAGCCGCTGATCGACCGCGCGGTGGTGCTGCGCGACGGCTGTGTGGTCCACGACGGCCCGCCGCCCGAGGCCGTGGGCCAACACGCGCTGCCCGGCCATGACCATGTCCACCCGCACGCCGACGCGGCCGCGGAACCGATCCGGACGGGGCTGCTGAGCTGATGGAGATCCTCGACTACGCCTTCATGCAGCGGGCGTTGATCGCCGCCCTGATCGTCGGCATCACCGCCCCCGCCATCGGCATCTACCTCGTCCAGCGCCGCCAGGCCCTGATGGGTGACGGCATCGGCCATGTCGCGCTCACCGGCGTCGGCCTGGGCTTTCTGCTCAACACCAGCCCGGTGTGGGTCGCCACCGCCGTCGCCGTCGCCGGTTCCGTCGTCATGGAGCTGATCCGCTGGTACGGCAGGACCCGCGGCGACCTCGCGCTGGCCATGCTGTTCTACGGCGGCATGGCGGGCGGTGTGATGCTGATGAACCTCTCCGACGCGGGCTCCAACGCCAACCTGGGGACCTACCTCTTCGGCTCGATCACCACCGTCTCGCCGCAGGACATGACGACGATCTACGTCCTGGCCGCCCTGGTACTGGCGATCACGGTCGGGCTGCGCCGCCAGCTGTTCGCCGTCTGCCAGGACGAGGAGTTCGCCCGGGTGACCGGCCTGCCGGTGCGGCTGCTCAACCTGCTGGTCGCGGTCACCGCCGCGGTCACCGTCACCGTCGCCATGCGCGTGGTCGGCCTGCTGCTGGTCAGCGCCCTGATGGTGATCCCGGTCGCGGCCGCCCAGCAGATCAGCCGCAGCTTCGCGGTCACCTTCGCCACGGCCGTCGCCATCGGGGTCGCGGTCACCGTCACGGGCACCACCACCTCGTACTACGTCGATGTGCCGTCCGGCGCGACGATCGTGCTGTTCGCCATCGGACTGTTCGTGGTCTTCACCGCGCTCGCCGCGCCGCTCGCGAAAAAGCGCGCGAGGGCTGCCGCGCAGGCCTCCCGCGGGTGCACCCTGGAGGTACCCGGCAGCCGCGGCGCCACGGACGATGTGAGCGTGGCCGGATGAGTGCGATGGCGAGGCGTCGGCGGGCGCAGACAGATGTGCGTGTAAGCGTCCCCCCAGGGGGCCGGTCATCACCTGGCACAATGGGCGGGACGCACGTGCAGGGGGAAGTCCTGACGTCCTAGGGAGGCAACGGTGGCGACGAGCGCGGGATCTCCGGTACGCGGCCGGTCGACGCGGCAGCGGACCGCGGTGTCGGCCGCACTCGACGAGGTCGACGAGTTCCGCAGCGCACAGGAGCTGCACGACATGCTCAAGCACCGTGGCGACTCGGTGGGGCTCACCACCGTCTACCGCACGCTGCAGTCGCTCGCCGACGCCGGTGAGGTCGATGTGCTGCGCACCAGCGACGGCGAGGCCGTCTACCGCCGGTGCAGCACCGACGATCACCACCACCATCTGGTGTGCCGGAGCTGTGGCAAGGCCGTCGAGGTCGAGGGCCCCGCGGTGGAGAAGTGGGCCGACCAGATCGCCGCGGAGCACGGCTTCCGGGACGTCGCGCACACCATCGAGATCTTCGGGACCTGCGGGGAGTGCGCGCAGGCGGCCGGCGACAAGCAGTAGACGACCCGGACCCGCAGAAGCCCAGGGGCCGACCCCCTGGAGCCGATGACCAGCCGATCGGGCCGCTTCCGTACGGAGGCGGCCCGATCGGTGTCTCGGTAGGGGTATACCCGTCCCCACCTGCACGGTCATGCCGCCCCGGCCTACCGGATGAGGCCGCCGGGCCGCCCGCTCCGGCTTCCGTTTTGCCCTGTACGAGAAAAGCTGTCAGGTACACGCTGGTGGTATTCTCGGCGAGCCATCAGCGCGGCTGTCCGCGCACACCACGGGGGGTAGGAATGGGCGTTCTCGGCGAGCTCTGGGACGACGGCACGAAGCTGGTCGGCGATGTGGTCGAGGTCGGCAAGGACGTCTTGATGGCGCCGGCTGAAATCGCGCACTGGGCGCTGACCCAGATGTTCGGCGGCGGCGAGGCGGATCTGCAGAAGATTTCGGCCGAACTGAAGGCGCTGAGCAAGGAGCTGGACGTCCTCACCAAGGACATCAACTCCACCCTCGGAAAGCTCTCCTGGCACGGCCCGGCCTCCGACGCCTTCGTCGCCGTCGCGCACAGCCGCGTCAAAGAGATGAACCAGATCTCCGACGATCTGTCCACGCTGGGCGAGTCGGTCGACCGGCTCTCCAAGGTCTACTGACGGACCGCCACTCCCTTACGGGCCCGGCCCTTCCGGAGCCCGCATTCACAGGGCTCACCTTCACGGAGCATGCCACCCCCGGAGCACCCGGGCCCGGCATGCCGGATTCTTCGCGGTTCACCACCACATCACGGGGGTTGTTCGGATGGCAGGCGACACATTCGGTGTCGAGATGGCGGAACTCGCCAAGATCGAGAAGGACTGGCACGCGGTCAGCCGGCGCATGGCGGAGCTCAACCAGCACCTGGGGGAGATCAAGGAGACGCTGATCACCGCGGCCTCGATCGACCTCGCCGCGGCACCGCTCGCGTCACTCCCCGGCTTCGGGATCGCCTACCAGGTGCTCGCGGACGTGAAGGAGATCGCCGAGGTCAGCAAGCGCCTTGAGGAGAGCAAGAAGAAGCTGCTCGGGGAGCTGGCGGGGGACGCCGAGAAGATCAAGAAGGTCAAGGCCGAGTACGAGGCCAACGAGAAGAAGATCGAAGACGCGCTGAAGAAGATCAAGGACCGCACGCGGCACGACTCCCCCGCCTCGCCCGGCCACACCGGCAGCGGAGGCGGAGGCGGCAACGGCGGTGGCGGGAACGGCGGTGGCGGCGCAGGCGGCGGCGGTGGCGGCGGCAGCACCGGCGGCGGCGCCGGCGGCCCGGCGCCCGCCCAGGGCCACGGCGACGGCAAGTGGGACACCAAGGGCGACTGGGACGCCTGGTCGCCGGGCAAGCACCACACCACGACCGGAGCGGGCGTCGAGACGGCCCCCGACACCTCCGGGCTGCCCGGCGAGCGCAAGGACATCATCGACCGCGCCCTGGAGCGGGTGAACCACCGCATCGGCTACAGCCAGTCGGCCACCACCAACGGCTACCGCGACGACTGCTCGGGCTTCGTCTCCGCCGCCTGGGGCCTGGAGCCGCCGGGCCTGAACACCTACGGCCTGATGGGCAACGACACCGCCCACGTGATCACCAAGGACGATCTCCAGCCGGGCGACGCGCTGATCGCCGGCGACCACACCGTCCTCTTCGGCGGCTGGGCCGACAAGGAGCACACCAAGTACATCGCCCTGGAGGACAACGGCTCCCAGGGCACCGTCTCCCACGTCATCCCGTACCCGTACTACTCGGGCGACGCCGCCCACGAGAGGTCGATCGGCAAACCGTACGTCCCCTACCGCCGCAACGGCCTCTGACCCGCACGGATTCGCTCCGGGCGGCGACCGGCCCGCACTACCCCCGACCCCGTACGGCCCCCCGCACACGAGAGAGAACGCCTGTATGTTCACCCGCCGACTGCTCACCGCGGTCGTCCTTGCCGCGTCGCTGGCCCCGCTCACGTCCTGCAAGGGCGAGGACCCGGCCGCTTCCTCCCAGGCGAGCGCGTCCGCCGCCTCGTCACCGGCGGCCACCCCGACCGACGCGCCGAGCGACAAGCCGAGCGCCTCGGCCTCCGCCGCCGGGCAGAAGGACCTGCCGATCGACCCGGAACCGTCGTCCGACTGCACCCCGGCCAAGCCGGCCAAGGGACACCGGATGGTGCAGGTCACCCAGGCGCCGGCCGGGGGCCGACTGTCCGTCAAGGAGGCGCAGTTCGCCTGCGACCCCAACGGCGGCGGATACGCGGGGACGGGCAAGGCCGGCCAGTACCGGCTGGCCGCGGGAGCCACCGCCGAGCTGACCACGAGCGCGACCGGCCACCGCACGGTGTCCCTCGCCACGTTCTCCGGGCACCTCACCGCCTGCCTGAAGCACGACCAGGTCAAGGCGCCGCTCGCCTGCTCGGGAGACATCTACGAGCTCACCCTGAACGGCTCCGGCGCGGTCTCGCACCTCCGCGAGATCTGGCACTCCTGAGGGGTACGGGTAGGGTAAAGGGGGCTGGTGGCGTTCGGGCGAACGCCACCAGCCCCCTTTTCTCACAGCTCGGTCATCCGCCGTTCTTACGTCGCGGACTCGCCCTCCGCCACCGGCGCCGCCCCGAACCGGCGGTCCCGCTTCGCGTACTCCAGGCACGCCTCCCACAGGTTCCGCCGGTCGAAGTCCGGCCACAGGATGTCCTGGAAGACCATCTCGGCGTAAGCGCTCTGCCAGATCAGATAGTTCGAGGTCCGCTGCTCGCCCGACGGCCGCACGAAGAGGTCCACATCCGGCATGTCCGGGTAGTACATGTACTTCGCGATGGTCTTCTCATTGACCTTCGACGGGTCCAGCTTTCCGGCCCGTACATCCGCCGCGATGGCGGCCGCCGCATCCGCGATCTCCGCACGCCCGCCGTAATTCACGCAGAAATACAGCGTCATCGCGTCATTGTTCTTGGTCTGCTCCTGGGCGACCTGGAGCTCCTGCACCACGGACTTCCACAGCTTCGGCATCCGCCCGACCCAGCGGATACGAATACCCAGCGCGTCCATCTCGTCACGGCGCCGGCGGATCACATCGCGGTTGAAGTTCATCAGGAAGCGGACCTCCTCGGGCGACCGCTTCCAGTTCTCCGTCGAGAAGGCGTACAGCGAAAGATTCTTCACGCCCATTTCGATGCAGCCCTTGAGGACGTCCAGGACGACGCCCTCGCCGACCTTGTGGCCCTCGGTACGCGGCAGCCCGCGTTCCTTGGCCCACCGGCCGTTGCCGTCCATGACGACCGCGACGTGGTTCGGGACGAGCTCACCGGGGATCTTCGGCGGCCGCGCACCGGAAGGGTGCGGCTCCGGCGTCACGTACTCACGTCGATTACGGCCCAGAATCCCGCGTCGTGCCATGCGGCCCACGTCTCCTATGTGTCTTGTGCGGTCGAGCTGTCTTGAGGGTCGGGGTGTGCGTTGTGAGGGTTGGGGGGTGTCGCTTGCGTTATTTCTCTACGTACCGGAGGGAACGCAGGCCCCGCTCCAGATGCCAGTGCAAATACGCCGTGACCAGTCCGCTGCCCTCGCGGGCATGGCGGGCCTCGCAGGCGTCCGCGGTCTCCCAGTCGCCGGTCAGCAGCGCACTCAGGAGCGCAAGGGCCTCAGAGGAGGGTACGACGCTCCCCGCCACCCGGCAGTCGCCGCAGGTCACACCGCCCGACGCAACCGAGAAGAACCGGTTCGGACCGGGCATTCCGCACCGCGCACAGCTGTCGAAACTCGGCGCATAACCGTTCACCGCGAGCGAGCGCAGCAGGAAGGCGTCCAGCACCAGATGCGGCTCGTGCTCCCCGCGGGCCAGCGTCCGCAGCCCGCCGACCAGCAGCAGATACTGCTGTACGGCGGGCTCGCCCTCGTGATCGGTGAACCGCTCCGCGGTCTCCAGCATCGCGGTACCGGCGGTGTAGCGGGCGTAGTCGGTGACGATCCCGCCGCCGTACGCCGCGATCGTCTCGCTCTGCGTGCACAGCGGCAGCCCGCGCCCGATCAGCTCGCTGCCGCGCGCATAAAACTGCACGTCGACGTGGGAAAACGGCTCCAGCCGCGCCCCGAACTTCGACTTCGTCCGCCGCACCCCCCGGGCCACGGCACGGACCCGTCCGTGGCCTCGGGTGAGCAGCGTGATGATCCGGTCCGCCTCGCCCAGCTTCTGGGTGCGCAGCACGATGCCGTCGTCGCGGAACAGACTCATGGCGTCATTCTCGCGCATCGGCGGGACCGGGTGTCCCTCAGCCTGTCCCTCAGGCCGCCCCTCAGCCCCGGTCGCCCCGGGCGGGCTCGGCCAGCGCGGCGGTGAGCTTGCGGGCGACGTCCATCGAGCATCGCCCCAGCTCAACGAGTGGCGGCAGATAGCGGTGGGCGATCGACACGGGGTCCGGACGCAGCGACGGGAGGACCACCCCCGCACGGGCCAGCGCCTCCCGCAATTCCGTCGTCACGTCTTCCACTTCCTTGAACTGCTGCTGCATGAGCATCCGCACTTTCCGTGAGGGGTTTCACTGTTCGCAGTCAGAGAGTGACGCTACGGAACTACGCTGGGCAAGGGGGCCGACACTGCAACGGGCGCGCAGAGAGAGGACGAATGTCATGGCCAACGCATCACGTCAGGCCGCATGGGAATTCTGGGGGACGGAACTCAAGCGACGACGGGAGGACGCGGGCTTAACCCAGGAGGCACTTGGGGGGATGGTCTTCGTGTCCGGCGGCTACATCGGCCAGTTCGAGCAGGCGATCCGGAAACCGCAGCTGGATGTGGCGATGCGGATCGATGGCGTCCTGCAATCCGATGGCTTTTTCGAGCGGATGTGGCGAAAGCTGATCAACGCATCCAACTTCACGGACTATTTTGCAGCCGCCGCGGAGCTGGAAGCCCTCGCGATCAAGATCTGCGAATTCGACTCCGTGCTGGTGCCGGGCTTGCTACAGACGACGGCGTACATCCGCGCAGTGATGCTGGCGGACAACCCCTTCGTTTCCGACGACGAGCTGGACGGATGGGTTGCCGCACGACTGGAACGAGCCAAAGTCCTGAAGGGCCCTGCGAATCCCACCTACTGGGCGATCATCCACGAGCATGCGCTGCGAACACCGGTCGGCGGAGCGGCTTGTATGGCCGAGCAGTTGGACCACGTCGCAGCCCTCGCGCACAGCCGCCGGGTGCTGATCCAGGTGATTCCCTACGCGCAAGGCGCTCATGCAGGCATGTCCAAGTCCATGAGGCTCATGGACTTCGAGGACGCACCGCCAACGCTCTATACGGAGGGGATGTTTTGGGGCCAACTAGTTGACGAACCCACCACGGTGAAGCGGGCACAGGCGACTTACGATCTCATCAGGGCCGCCGCATTGTCGCCGGAGGCATCCCTAGCTCTGATCGAGTCGGCGGCAGAGAGCTACAGGAACTCATGAGCCGATACGACCTGGCCACCGCCCAGTGGCGCAAGAGCAGCTACAGCAGTGGTCAGCCGGACAACTGCCTTGAGGTTTCCGACAACCACCCCGGCGTAGTCCCCGTCCGCGACAGCAAGAACCCGCACGGCCCCGCCCTGGTCTTCCCGGCCGCCGGCTGGACGGCCTTCGTGGACGCGGTCAAAGGCAGGCAACTGCCGACCGCCTGACCGGCTTTCACCAAGCGCACACAACAGGCACACAAAGGCCCCGCCATCGCACTGGATGACGGGGCCACATCACGTTATGGTCCGGGTCAACATGGGCGGAAGGCGACCTTCCGCGCTTCTCAGTCCCCCACGGGAAGCGCCCCTCACAGCACGTCAGCTCCCCGGTAGCATCCGGTGATGATCGGCAACACGACGCCCGTGCAGGCCGGCCGACCCGTCAGTACCCCACTTGAGGATCTCGATGACATCCATACCGGAGGCGCTGTTGTGGTGCCTCAGCGCAGGTACGGCCGCCGCCGTGGTCCTGGCGGCGCTCTCGATCCGGGCGCGCGGCCAGCGCGCGGACCTGAGATCACGCCTCACCGCCGCTGAGGAACAGAACAGCGCCACGCTCCACAGCAATACGGAGCTGACGGCCCGGCTGCGCGCCACCGAGGCCGAGATCCGGCACCTGGCCGAAACCCGGCTCCCCGATCTGACGACGGCGCTGGCGCATCCGCATGTGCCCGTACCGGGGCTGCTGGACACCCGGTTCGCCGGGACGGACGCCGACCGGGCGCTGAGCGCCGTACTGGAGCAGGTCAGCGACGCCATCATCAAGGAGCGGGCGCGGGTCGACGCCGCGGCGCAGTCCACGCTGCGCGGGGCGACCACCACCATCCAGGCGCTGCTCTACCGGCTCCAGACGGCGCTCCAGGAGATGCAGCACCGCTATGACGACCCGGACGTCGCCCAGGACCTGCTGAACGCGGACTTCCTCAACGAGCAGGCGCTGCGGCGCGTGCAGGCCACCGGCGTCGTGTGCGGTGCCTGGCCGGGGCTGACCCGCGAGGACTCCTACCTCGCCGAGCTGGTCGTCGGCGCCACCTCGCGGCTGCGCGGCTACGACCGCGTACAGATCAGCAATCAGCTGCGCGATCCGATCGCCGTCGTCGCGCGGGCCGTCGAGCCGGTCGCGATCGTCGTCACCGAGCTGCTGGCGAACGCGCTGCACCACTCGCACCGTGAACTCCCGGTCACCATCACCCTTCAGCAGGGCAACCGCGGTGCATCGGTCCTCGTCGACGACTACGGCGTCGGCATGCACGACGACGAGATCAAGGCCGCGATGGAGCTGCTGGCGGGCGACGAGGACGTGCTGCTGACCCAGCTCGGCGACCCGCCGCGGTCCGGCTTCGCCGCCGCCGGCCAGCTGGTGCGCCAGTACGGCTTCGGCGTGCATGTCGAGCCGTCGCCGTACGGTGGCGTGCGCGCGGTCGTGTACATCCCGGGCGATCCCCTCCTGACCGTCCTCGACGAGAGCGCCCAGCCCATGTCGGTGATGGCGCCGATGCCGCACCGTTCGGGGGTGCCGGACCGGTCCGCGTCCGTGCTGCCGACCGGCACCGCGTCGCCGGCCGCCGCCGCGCCCGCCCCGGCTGCCCCGGCCGCCTCCGCCGCACCGGCGGCTCAGGCTCCGTCTCCGGCTCCGCAGCGGGACGACCGGTCCGAGGCCACGCCGCCCGTCCAGAAGGAGGGCGAACTCCCGCGCCGGCGCCGCCGTAAGCCCGTATCCGAGAGCGAGGAGAGCGCCGAGCGCACCGCCTCGCCGCCCCTGCGCTCCCCGGAGGAGACCGGGTCCCGCTGGGCCGCACTCCAGCGCGGCACCGAATCCGGCCGGGCAGCCGTCCAGTCAGAACCCCCTCGCAGTCCCGAAGGGAACGCTCAATCATGAACAGCCCCACCCGCCGCCGTGTCGCCGAGGACAAGTCCTGGGTGCTCACGCCCCTCCTGGAGTTGCCGCATGTTATTCACGCGGCCGTCATTTCCGGTGACGGCTTCATCGAGGGCTCCTCGCCGGGGCTGAAGCGGGACTCCGCCGAGGGAGTCGCCGCCATGATGTCCGCGCTCCAGGGCGCGGGACGTGCCGTCACCGCGGCGTTCGCCGAGAAGGACGACACCAGGCTGCGGCAGACGGTCATCGAGTCCGATGAGGGTTTCGTCTTCGCGATACCGGCCGGCGAGAACACCTGCCTGGCCGTCTTCGCCGGCCCGGAGGTGAACATGGGCGTCGTCGCACACCAGATGCAGATCCAGGTCACCACGCTGGGCAACAAGGTCATGAACAGCCCGGCCCGGGACCTCGGTAACCCGGCATGACGCCCCGCCAGAGCAGCGGCAGGCGCCTCGTACCGGCTTATCTGGCGACCGGCGGACGCGCCCGGCCGAGCCGCAACACCCTCGACCGGCTGACCCTGCTGCACGGCGTGGGGATGCCGATCACGAGTGAGGTACGCCCGGAGGAGCAGCGCATCCTGGAGCTGCTCCAGCCCGGGGCGCTGTCTCTGGCCGAGGTCGCCGCCCATCTCCACCTCCCCGTGAGCGTGGTGAAGGTGCTGGTGGCCGATCTCGTCGACGCCGGGCGGCTGCACGCCCGGCCCCCCATTCCCGAAGCCGAGCAATTCGACCGACAGATCCTGGAGAGGGTTCTCGATGGACTCCGCTCTCTCAAGTGCTAGCGCCGACACGACCGCGGGCACCGGCAACATGTACCTCTCCGGCGAGCACCAGACCCTGGTCAAACTCCTGGTCACCGGGCCGTTCGGAGTCGGCAAGACCACGCTCATCCGGGCGTTGTCCGAAACCCCGCCGCTGCACACCGAGGAGGTCATGACCCAGACCGGCGCCGGTGTCGACGATCTCGCCGGTGTCCGGGAGAAGACCACCACCACCGTCGCCATCGACTTCGGACGGCTGACGCTGCCCGGGGACCTGGTGCTGTATCTGTTCGGCACGCCCGGACAGAAACGTTTCCGGCCCCTGTGGCAGGACATCGCCCGCGGTGCGCTGGGCGCCCTCGTCCTCGCCGACACCCGCCGGCTGGCGGACTCCTTCGAGGTGATGGACATCGTCGAGGAGGCCGGGCTGCGCTACGCGGTCGCGGTCAACACCTTCCCCGACGCGCCCCATTACGACGCCGAGAAGCTCCGCGAGGCGCTCGATCTGCACCCCGACACACCGCTGGTGATGTGCGATGCCCGCGACCGGGAGCAGTCCGTCGACGCGCTGATCGCGCTCGTCGGGCACGTCCTGGCCCACACCCCCGAGGAGAACCCGAACCCGTGACTTCCCCGCACCAGCCGGGAGCCGCGCCGCCACCGGGCTGCCCGGCGCACGCCGCCCCTCCGCAGCAGTACGCGCCGGCGCAGCCCGACGCCCAGACGCCGGTGAAGCTCTACGGACCGGACTTCGCCGCCGATCCGCGCCGTATCTATGCGCAGTTGCGCCAGTACGGCGCGGTGGCACCGGTCGAGATCGCGCCGGAAGTGACCGCGATGCTGGTCACCGACTACCGGGCGGCGCTCGATCTGCTGCACGACGACGCCACCTGGTCCAAGGACTCCCGGGAGTGGATGACGACCGTCCCGCCGGACTCCCCCGTCATGCCGATGCTGATGTGGCGCCCCAACGTCTTCTACGCCGACGGGCCGGCGCACGTGCGCTACCGGGACGTCATCGTCGACAGCTTCAAGCTCGTCGAGCCGCATGAGCTGCGGGCCCGCGTCCACCACGCCGCGGACATGCTGATCCAGCGCTTCGGTGCGCGCGGCGAGGTCGATCTGATCGCCGACTATGCGCGGCTGATCCCGCTGTTGATGTTCAACAACCTCTTCGGGCTGCCGGATTCCTACAGCGAACGGCTGATCGCGGCCATCGCGGGCATGCTGGACGGCAACTCCCCCGAGGAGGCCGCCGCCGCCAACGACGCGTTCACCACGTACATCATGGAGCTGGTGGGCGCGAAGAAGGCGCAGCGCGGACCGGACCTGACCTCCTGGTTCATGGACCACCGCAACGGCCTGAACGACGAGGAGCTGATCCACAACATCATCCTCACGATGGGCGCGGGCAACGAGCCGCTCGCCAACCTCATCGGCAACGCGCTGTCGCGGATGCTCTCCGACGACCGCTACTACAACACCGTGACCGGCGGCGCGCTCACCGCGCACGACGCGATCAACGAGGTGCTGTGGAACGACCCGCCGCTGACCAACTACTCCGCCCACTTCCCGGTCCGTGACGTCTTCTTCCACGGCACCTGGGTGCGCAAGGGGCAGCTGGTGATGGTGTCGTACGCGGCCGCCAACAGCCAGTTCGACACCACGGGGCAGACGGGTCCGGGCTCCGGCGGCGGTTCGCACCTGGCCTGGGCGGCCGGTCCGCACGCCTGCCCCGTGAAGCGGCATGCGCTGCTGATCGCCACCACCGCGATCGAGCGGCTCACCGCCTGGCTCTCCGATATCGAGCTCGCCGTGGACGCCTCCACGCTGCAGTGGCGCAACGGCGCGTTCCACCGGGCCCTGGTGTCGCTGCCGGCCCGCTTCACGCCCATCACCCCCGACCAGGCAGGAGCAACCCCATGGCACAACAGGGACAGCGGCCCTACGTCATCGACCCGGTCGGAAGCGACATCCACGGAGAGGCAGCCCGCCTCCGCGCGCTAGGCCCGGTGGCCCGGACCGAACTGCCGGGCGGCATCGAGGCCTGGACGGTCACCAGCCACACCCTGCTCAAGCAGCTGCTGACCGACGACCGGGTCTCCAAGAACCCCCGGGACCACTGGCCGGCCTGGCAGCGCGAGGAGGTCCGCAACAGCTGGCTGCAGTCGTGGATCGGCGTCACCAACATGTTCACCGCGTACGGCGCCGATCACCGGCGGCTGCGCAAGCTGATCGCCCCGGCGTTCACCGCCCGCCGCACCGAGGCCATCCTCCCGCGGGTGGAGAGCATCACGCGGGCCTTACTGGCCGACCTCGCCGCCCACCCGGCGGGCGAGCCCCTGGACCTGCGGGAGCGCTTCAACCACCCGCTGCCCATGCAGGTCATCTGCGAGCTGTTCGGCTTCCCGGAGGGCGCGCCGCGCGCCGAACTCGCCCGTCTCGTCACGGCCATCATGGACACCACGGCCACCCCGGAACAGGCCGGCGCCACGGCCGCGGGTGTGTTCGCCCTGCTCAGCGAGTTGGTCGCCGCCAAGCGTGCGCACCCGGGCGAGGACCTGACGAGCCTGCTGGTCTCCGCCCGGGACGACGAGGGCCAGCGGATGACCGAGCAGGAGCTGCTCGACACCCTGCTGCTGGTCATCGGCGCCGGCCACGAGACCACCGTCGACCTGCTGGGCAATGCCGTCCATGCCCTGCTCACCCACCCCGACCAGCTTCAACTGGTGCTCTCGGGCGAGGTCTCCTGGAAGGACGTCATCGAGGAGACCCTCCGCTGGGCCCCGAGCATCGCCAGCCTGCCGCTGCGCTTCGCCGTCGAGGACATCGACATCCCGGGCGGCCCCACCATCCGCAAGGGCGAGGCGATCCTGCCGGGATACGCCGCGGCCGGCCGCGACCCGGCCTTCCACGGGGACACGGCCGCCGACTTCGACATCCGGCGCACCGACCCGGAGCACCTCGCCTTCGGCCACGGTGTCCACCACTGCCTGGGCGCCCCGCTGGCCCGGATGGAGGCCCGGATCGCCCTCCCGGCCCTGTTCGCCCGCTTCCCCGACATCCAACTGGCCGTTCCGGCCGAGGAGTTGGCGGCAACGGACGGCTTCATCTCGGGTGGCCTGCGCAGTCTGCCGGTGCGGCTGACCGCGGGCTGATCCGTCCCGGCCACCGCCGGTTACCCGGCCCCGTCATCCGCTTCCGGGTGGCGGGGTCGCTGCCTCTTCAGGCTCAGGACGGCGTACGTGCCGCCGCCAGCAGGCGGTGGGTATCGGCGGGGCGGAGCATCAGCGCGCTGCCGACGGTGCTGAGCACCTCACGCTCCGCGGGCGTGTAGGCGCCGTCGGCGAGCGCGATGCGGGCACCCTGGAGGAGCAGCGCCTCCCGGCCCGCCGGGGCGAGGTGCGGGGCCAGCGGCTCCAGCGACTCGTGGAGCTCTATGGCCAGCGCGGTGCCGCACGGGTCCATGCCCTGGTGGGCACAGCCACCGGCGGCCGCCCCCTCGTAACTCCCGGTCACCCGGCCGGTGTCGGCGGCGAGCGCGGCGAGCAGGGTCAGCAGCTGGTCCTCGGAGCAGTCCGCGAAGCCGGCCGCGCGGACCGTGGCGACGGCGGTGTCGCGGACCGCACGCGACGAGGTGCCGCCCGCCGCGAGCAGCGCCAGGGTGAGGGTGTGGACGGCGTCCCTGAGCATCGCGGAGAAGCGGACGGTGGTGGGGTGGTCGAGGGCGTCCGGGCCGAAGTGGCCGCGGCAGGCGGAGCACTCCAGGACGGGTCCGGCGGCGCCGCGGGAGAGCAGCGGGACGCCGAGGACGGTGAGCCGGCGGCGGCCGGTCCGGCGGAGGTAGTTGCGGTCCCCGCCGCAGTCCGGACAGAAGAACTCGCCGTCGGCGACGGTACGCCAGGACGTGCGCACGCCCATCACACACATCTTGTGCATCTCGTCAGCCCTCCGTAACTGCCCCGTAGCCCTCACAGCACGGAAGACACCCCATGGCCCCGTCGCCGTATGGGACGTGATGTTAGCCACATGCGTGATGTGGCGTCAGCATCTCGTATCGGACAACTGGCCGGATGACTGAAGGCCCCGTCCTGCCCCGGCGGGGCGGGACGGGGCCCGTCGGCACCCTGGAGGGACCCGTCCGCCGCGCGTCGGCCGAGGTCGCCGGGCGTACGGGGTCAGCAGCGCTCCGGCGGCGTCAGCCTTGCGGTGCCGTCAACAGCCCGGGCGGCGTCCCCCCCGCTGTGGTGGAGGACCTTGGCCACTTCCCGGGCCTGATTGTCCAGTCCGCGGGCGTTGGGGTGGACCAGGGTGCAGGCCTCGCCGGTGCCGGGGATGTCGTTGCACAGCTCCGTCGGCGGGTCGGTCTGGTCGCCGTCACCGGTGAGGTTGTCCCTGATCCCGTACATCCACTTCGCGTCCCCGCTCTGGCAGACCCCGTGCCCCACGCTCGGCCCGTAGGTGTCGACATAGGTCGCGTCCTGGTGGTCGGCGTGCCGGTGCAGCAGGTCGTTCATGCGCACTTCGAGCCCGTCCAGCCAGGGCATATCGCCCTTCTTGATGCTGCCGAGCTGGTTCCAGTGCAGGAAGGCGCAGCCGGAGCTGTCCGGAACGATGGCCGGATAGCCGACGACGACGACCTTGGCGTGCGGCGCGGCGGCGTGGATCGCCGTCATCATGCGGCCGAAGTCGGCATCGAGCTGGACGAAGCGGTCCTGGAGCCAGCCCGCCCCCGCCCCGCTGCCGGTGTAGTAGTCGGTACAGGGCTTGGTCTTCAAGGGCTGGGTGAGCCCGAGTTCGAGGCACTTGGCCAACACGGGCCCGAATCCGAGGGAGTTGCCGCCGACGCCGATGGTGACGAAGTCGGTGTCCGAGGACAGCGCCTCCAGCTGCGGGGGCAGCTCGGGCCAGCCCCCCTCGGGCGGGATCGTCGGCGGGCCGAGGATCTTGTCGGACGGCTGGGGCTCCAGAATCCCGTCGACGACCTCGGCCGCCCCGCAGGTCACGTCCCTGAGCCGGTAACCGAACCGCTCCGCCACCTGGTGCGGGTAGTTGCGGTACGAGCGGCCGCAGCCGTCGCCGGCGTCCCAGGGGCGGACGAACACACCGGCGCTGTAGGAGTCGCCGAGCGCCACGTATTCCGGGCGGTCGGCCGCCCGGGCCGGGGCTCCGGTCACCGCCGGTGCGAGGGCCGAGGCCACCACGGCGAGAGCGGCGGCTCCCGCCAGCGCCAGCCGGGAGAGTGCGGGCATGCGAAATCTGGTCATCTGCACGTCCTTGGTGTGCGCGCCGCGGCCTGTCCGACCGGCGCTCATCACCAAAAGTACCAACTCAATTACGCAGAGTTACATCAGGCGATTTCAAACCCCACCTTCAGGTGGCGGTGCCGCGCAACGGCGCGCCCCCGCAGCCCGGTGGGAGCTACGGGGGCGCGGCTTGAGCAACTCAGTGCTCCAGTCCGCAAGTTGGGACCGTACCGGCAGGTCAGCGCGAGGCGCGGTTGACCGCCGAGGCGACCGCCTTGATCGAGGCGCGGACGATGTTGGCGTCGATACCGACGCCCCACAGCACCTTGTCGCCGATCGCGCACTC
Organism: Streptomyces sp. TM32; assembly: GCF_004122755.1. Lineage (NCBI taxonomy): Bacteria > Bacillati > Actinomycetota > Actinomycetes > Kitasatosporales > Streptomycetaceae > Streptomyces > Streptomyces sp. TM32. The sequence continues at coordinate 18,725 of NZ_SDIG01000047.1, read as the reverse complement.
GACGTACGCGGCGGCCTGGGCGCCGGCGCCCTCGCTCATGGTGTGCTCGACGTAGTCCAGTACTCGCACGTCCGCGTCGATCGCGGCCAGCGAGTCGATGAACGCGGCCAGCGGACCGTTGCCGGTACCGGTCAGCACGGTGTCCGCGCCGTTGACGACCGCCTCGACGGTGAGCGCGTCGGTGCCCTCGGTCGTGGTCGAGGTCTGGGCGGAGCGCAGCGCGATCCGGCCCCAGGCGTTCTCCGGCGTGGGCAGGTACTCGTCCTGGAAGGCGGACCAGATGTCGGCGGGCGTGACCTCGCCCCCCTCGGTGTCGGTCTTCTCCTGGATGATCCGGGAGAACTCGATCTGCATCCGGCGCGGCAGGTCCAGCTTGTGGTCGTTCTTCAGGACGTAGGCGATACCGCCCTTGCCGGACTGCGAGTTGACGCGGATGACGGCCTCGTAGGAGCGGCCGACGTCCTTCGGGTCGATGGGCAGGTACGGAACCTCCCACTCGATGTCGTCGACGCTCTTGCCGGCGGCGGTGGCCGCGGCCTCCATGGCGTCGAAGCCCTTCTTGATGGCGTCCTGGTGGGAGCCGGAGAAGGCGGTATAGACCAGATCGCCCGCGTAGGGGTGGCGCGGGTGGATCTCCATCTGGTTGCAGTACTCGCTGGTGCGACGGATCTCGTCGATCTGCGAGAAGTCGATCTGCGGGTCGACGCCCTGGGAGAACAGGTTCATGCCCAGCGTCACCAGGTCGACGTTGCCGGTGCGCTCGCCCTGCCCGAACAGGCAGCCCTCGATGCGGTCGGCGCCCGCCATGATCGCCAGCTCGGCGGCGGCGACCGCGGTGCCCCGGTCGTTGTGCGGGTGCACCGACAGGCATACGTGCTCGCGGCGGGACAGGTTGCGCGACATCCACTCGAAGCGGTCCGCGTGCGTGGACGGCGTCGAACGCTCGACGGTGGCGGGCAGGTTCAGGATGATCTCGCGGCCCTCCTCGGGCTGCCAGACGTCACAGACCGCCTCACAGACCTCCAGGGCGAAGTCCAGCTCGGTGTCGGTGAAGATCTCCGGGCTGTACTGGTAACCGAAGATCGTCTCGTCGCCGAGGATCTTGTCGGCGTACTCCATGACGAGCCGGGTGCCGTCCACGGCGATCTGCTTGACCTGCTCCTTCGTGCCGCGGAAGACGACCCGGCGGAAGGTGGGCGCGGTGGCGTTGTACAGGTGCACCGTGGCGCGGTGGGCGCCGCGCAGCGACTCGACGGTGCGCTCGATCAGCTCCTCGCGGGCCTGCGTCAGGACGGAGATCGTCACGTCCTCGGGGATCGCGCCCTCTTCGATGATGGAGCGGACGAAGGCGAAGTCGGTCTCACCGGAGGACGGGAAGCCGACCTCGATCTCCTTGTAGCCCATGCGCACCAGCAGATCGAACATCTCGCGCTTGCGGGCCGGCGACATCGGGTCGATCAGCGCCTGGTTGCCGTCCCGCAGGTCGGTCGACAGCCAGCGGGGCGCGACGGTGATGCGGTTGTCCGGCCAGGTGCGGTCCGGGATGTCGACCGCTTCGTAGCGGCTGTACCTGTGGACCGGCATGCCGGAGGCCCGCTGCAGCTGCGTCGCGTTGGTCACCGGGGTGCGGCGGCCGACGGCATGATCTGCGGGGTTCGACGGATTCGACATGGTGCGTGGGGCTCCTCGTGTTCCGCTGGGGGGTCCCTCTGCTCGCGGGGAGTCAGGAGGGGGCCGACGGGGCGACAAGATCGCAACACCGAACTCCGCGGGGAGGGGGTCGGCCTACGACTACAGGCCCTCGCCGCGGCAGCTAAGGAGAAGCAGCCCGAAACGCATGATGCACAGCACCCTAGCTGAGGTGTGTCCTGTATGGCGGTGGCGTATCAGTATGCGGGACGGGGCGCCCCCGAGGACATAAATGCGACTAACCACACTTTTTCGGGAATTTCAGCCGCAGGCAGTGACAGCTGCATTACACAGTGCCACCGTTTGTTCATGGACCTCAACAACGCGACGTCAGAAGCGGCCGGCTGCGGCTCGCCGGTCTTCTGCACGATCATCCCGCCGCACATCCTCGACAACCTGGCCCAGTCCGACGACCCGGCCCGGTACGAGCCCGCTCGCCGCACCCTGGAACACGACCACGAACGGCGCGCCCAGCGACGTGAGATCGCCGCCCGCGACCTCACCCCCGCCGAGCCCGGGGCCGCCGCCGACAAGCCGAAGCGCACCATCTACGACGCCCGCCACGGGACGACCCTGCCCGGCCACAAGGTGCACTCGGAGTCCGACGGCGCCGCCAAGGACGCCTCCGTCAACCGCGCCCACGCCGGCCTCGGCGCCACCTTCGAGCTCTATCTCAAGGTCTACGGCCGCAAGTCCATCGACGGCACCGGCCTGCCGCTCAACGCCACCGTCCACTACGGCCAGCGCTACGACAACGCCTTCTGGGACGGCGAGCGGATGGTCTTCGGCGACGGCGACAACGACCTGTTCAAGGACTTCACCATCCCCGTCGACGTCATCGGCCACGAGCTGACCCACGGCGTCACGCAGTACACCGCCAACCTCGATTACGAGAACCAGCCCGGCGCCCTCAACGAGTCCGTCTCCGATGTCTTCGGCGTGCTGATCAAGCAGTACGCGCTGGGCCAGACCGCCGACCAGGCCGACTGGCTGGTCGGCGCCGAGCTGCTCGGCCCGAACGTCACCGGCAAGGCCCTTCGCTCGATGAAGGCCCCGGGCACCGCGTACGACGACGACGTCCTCGGCAAGGACCCGCAGCCCGCCACGATGAAGGGCTACGTCCACACGACCGGCGACAACGGCGGTGTGCACATCAACTCCGGCATCCCCAACCACGCCTTCTATCTGGCGGCCACCGCGCTCGGCGGCAAGGCCTGGGAGCGGGCCGGCCAGGTCTGGTACGACGTCCTGACCGGCGGCAAGCTCGCCAAGAACGCACAGTTCGCCGACTTCGCCGGGCTCACCATCAAGGCCGCCCAGGCCCGCTTCGGCGCCGGCGCCGAACACGACGCCATGGTCAAGGCCTGGAACCAGGTCGGCGTGACCCCCAAGTAGCACGGCGCGGGTACGAGGTCCGCGGGGCGGGGACCCGACAGCGGGTCCCCGCCCCGCGCACGCCCGCGGAGCCGCCCCGCGCCCCGCCCGCGCACGCATACCAGGCCCCCGCGGGGTAGAAGTCCGGGTAAGACGTTCTGTCGTCCAAGGAGCCCGTTATGCGCATTTACGTCCATCGCACCGGCGGTTTCAGCGGCGTCGACCGCCGCGCCGAGATCGACACCTCGGGCCGCGACGACGCCGAGGACTGGCGGACCCTGGCCGACAAGGCCGTCGCCACCGCCCGCACCGAGCCCCCCGTCGGGGTCCCGGACGGCTTCAGCTACCAGATCACGGTCGACGGCCGGACGGTGTACTGCTCCGATCCGCGGCTCACCGAGGAACAGCGGACGCTGATCACCAAGGTGATGAAGGAAGGCTCGTAGGCGCACGGCCGCAGCGCCGGCCGCCGGCCGGCCCGCCCTGAGCCCAACTCCCCTGCACCGCAGCCCCCTTGACACCGTTACCGGCGGTTACAAGGATCTCGTCCATGACGACGGTGCCGGACCCCTCGCTGCCCCTGCCCCGCTTCCCCCGTGACTTCGTGTGGGGGGTGTCGACGTCCGCCGCGCAGATCGAAGGGGCGGTGGGCGAGGACGGGCGGGGGCGGTCCGCGTGGGACGTGTTCGCGGCGGAGGCCGGGAGGATCAAGGACGGGTCCGATCCGCGGGTGGCGACCGATCACTACCACCGCTACCGCGAGGACGTGGCGCTGCTGGGGGAGCTGGGTGCCGGGGCCTACCGGTTCTCGGTGGCGTGGCCGCGGGTGGTGCCGGACGGGAGCGGGGCGGTCAACGGGGCCGGGCTGGACTTCTACGACCGGCTGGTGGACGAGCTGCTGGCGGCGGGGGTCGCCCCCGTACCGACGCTGTTCCACTGGGACACGCCGCAGGTGCTGGAGGAGGGCGGCGGCTGGCTCGTCCGGGAGACAGCCGAGCGCTTCGCGGCGTACGCGGAGGTGGTGGCGGGACGGCTCGGGGACCGGGTGGAGCGGTGGATCACGCTCAACGAGCCGGCCGAACTGACCCTGCTGGGTTACGGGTTGGGGCAGCACGCGCCGGGGCGGCAGCTGCTGTTCGGGGCGCTGCCGGCGGCGCATCACCAGCTGTTGGGGCACGGGCTGGCGGTCCAGGCGCTGCGGGCCCAGGGGGCGAGGAACATCGGGATCGCCAACTCGCACGGGCCGACCTGGCCGGCGAGTGCGGCGGAGGCGGACACCGCGGCGGCCGACCTCTACGACCTGCTGCTCAACCGGCTGTTCGCGGAGCCGCTGCTGCTCGGGAGGTATCCGGACGAGGAGCTGGCGGGGCTGCTGCCGGGGCCGGTCGCCGAGGATCTGCGGATCGTCTCGCAGCCGCTGGACTGGTACGGGATCAACTACTACCAGCCGACGCTGGTGGGTGCCCCGGCGGCCGAGGGCTCCGGGCCGGCCTCCTTCGGCGGGATTCAGCTGCCCCCCGAGCTGCCCTTCGCGCCCCGTGAGATCCCGGGGTATCCGCGGACCGACTTCGGGTGGCCGGTGGTGCCCCAGGCGCTGACCGAGCTGCTGGTGTCGTTCCGGCAGCGGTACGGGGATCGGCTCCCGCCCGTCGTGATCACCGAAAACGGGTGCGCGTACGAGGGCATCGAGGACGGGGAGCGGATCGCGTTCCTGGACGGGCATCTGCGGGCGCTGCACGCAGCCATGGAAGCCGGCGTGGACGTCCGCGGGTACTTCGTCTGGTCGCTGCTGGACAACTTCGAGTGGGCGGAGGGGGTCGCGCGGCGCTTCGGGCTGGTGCACGTGGACTACGCGACGCTGAAGCGGACGCCCAAGGCCTCGTACCACTGGCTGCGGGACGCCCTGCGGGAGCAGGCCCGGGGGTGAGCGCACCGGCGGCTCCCCAGGCGCCGTCGGAGCCGGTCGGGCCGGGCTGGACGGCCGCGCTGTCGCTGGCCAACGGTGCGATCTGGGCCGGGTGGTACGGGCCGCTGCAGATCCTGCTCGCGCTGCAGGCCGCGGAGCTGGCGCCGGCCGGGATGCCGAAGGAATCGGTGCTGGCGTGGGTGACGGGGCTGGGGGCCGCCGTCTCGATGGTGTGCAACCCGCTGGCCGGGGCGTTGTCGGACCGTACGGCCTCGCGGTTCGGGCGGCGCAGGCCGTGGATCCTCGCGGGCGTGCTGGGCGGGGCCGGCGCGCTGGTGCTGCTGGCCGGGGCGGGCACGGTGGCGGGGATGGCGCTGGGGTGGTGCCTGGTGCAGCTCACCCTGAACGCGGCGTTCGCGGCGATCACGGCGGCGGTGCCCGACCGGGTGCCGTACCGGCAGCGGGGCGCGGTGGGCGGCTGGCTGGGGGCCGCGCAGATCCTCGGGGTGGTGGCGGGTACGGGGCTGGCGACGGCCGCGGGCGGGGTGCGCGCGGGCTATGCCGCCTGTGCCGGATTCACGCTGCTGGGGGCCCTCCCGTATGTGCTGCTGCACCGGGACCAGGTGCTGCCGGCCGCGCGGAGGCCGGCGCTGACGGCGCGGACGCTGCTCGCCTCGTTCTGGATCAGCCCGCGCCGCCATCCGGATCTGGGGTGGGCCTGGCTGACGAGGTTCCTGATCAACCTCGGCAACGCGCTGGCCCTGCTGTATCTCCTGTACTACCTGCGGGATGTGCTGCGGCGGCCGGACCCGGGCAGCGGGGTGCTGGTGCTGACCGCGGTCAACGGGGTGACCTTGCTGGGCACGGTGGTGGCCGGGGGATTCTGGTCGGACCGGGTCGGGCGCCGGCAGCCGTTCGTGCTGGGGGCCGGCGTGCTCATGGCGGTGGCGACCGCGATGCTGGCCGGGTGGCAGACGTGGGCGGGGGCGCTGTGCGCGGCGGCGCTGCTCGGCGTCGGGTTCGGCGTCTTCACGTCCGTCGACTTCGCGCTGATGACGGACGTGCTGCCGGCCGCCGCCCACCGCGGCAAGGACATGGGCGTCCTCAACATCGCCAACTCGCTGCCGCAGGTGGCGGCCCCCGCGCTGGCCGGGCCGCTCGTGCACGACCTCGGGGGCTACCGGGTGCTGTACTTCACCGCCGCGGCGGTCGGGCTGCTGGGGGCGTTGCTGGTGCGCAGGATCCGGGGCGTGCCGTAGGGGGCCGCCCGCGGGGCCCGGCGGGGCTCAGAAGCCCAGCTTGCGCAGTTGCTTGGGGTCGCGCTGCCAGTCCTTGGCGACCTTGACGTGCAGATCGAGGAAGACCGGCGTGCCCAGCAGGGCCTCGATGTGCTTGCGGGACTTGGTGCCGACCTCCTTCAGGCGCTTGCCCTTGGGGCCGATGATGATGCCCTTCTGGCTGGGGCGCTCGATGTAGACGTTGGCGTGGACGTCGAGGAGGGGCTTGTCGGCGGGGCGGTCCTGGCGCGGCAGCATCTCCTCGACGACCACCGCGATCGAGTGCGGCAGCTCGTCGCGTACGCCCTCCAGCGCGGCCTCGCGGATCAGCTCGGCGACCATGACCTGCTCGGGCTCGTCGGTGAGGTCGCCCTCGGGGTAGAGCGGCGGGCTCTCGGGGAGCATCGGGACGAGCAGGTCCGCGAGGAGCGACACCTGGGTGGCCCCCACCGCCGAGACCGGGATGATCTCGGCCCATTCGATGCCCAGCTCCTTGCCGAGCTGGTCGATGGCGATCAGCTGGGCGGCCAGCGCCTTGGAGTCGACCAGGTCGGTCTTGGTGACGATGGCGACCTTGGGGGTCTTCTTGATGTCGGCCAGCTCGGCCGCGATGTAGCGGTCGCCGGGGCCGATCTTCTGGTCGGCGGGCAGGCAGAAGCCGATCACGTCGACCTCGGACCAGGTGGTGCGGACCACGTCGTTCAGCCGCTCGCCGAGCAGGGTGCGCGGCTTGTGCAGCCCCGGGGTGTCGACGAGGACCAGCTGGGCCTCGGGGCGGTGGACGATGCCGCGCACCGTGTGCCGGGTGGTCTGCGGGCGGTTGGAGGTGATGGCCACCTTCGTGCCGACGAGAGCGTTCGTGAGGGTGGACTTGCCCGCGTTGGGGCGACCGACGAAGCAGGCGAAGCCGGCGCGGTGCGCGGCGGAGGACTCTGTACGAACGCTCATGGCGCCCATTCTCCCCGATCCCGGGCTCGGCTCCGACCACCCGGCGCACCGTGCCCGGCGGGGCGGCCCTTAGGGTGTCGGGCCGCCCGTACTGCCGTCCCGTACGCTCCGGCGGCTCAGGCCTGCGGCTCGCCCGCCGGGACGGTGCTGCGCAGGGTGCCGTCCGGACCGGCGACGAGGACGGGTGTGCCGGGGCCGCCGAGGTCCCGTACGGCCGCGCGGTCCGCGTCGGCGGCTTCCTCGGCGTCGGTGACCACGGCCGCGGCCTCCAGCGAGGTGGCCCCGCTGGCGACGGCCATCGCGACGGCTGTCTGCAGCGCACTGAGCCGCAGCGAATCCAGGGCGACGGTGCCGGCGACGTAGGTACGGCCGGTCTCGTCGCGGACGGCCGCGCCCTCGGGCACGCCGTTGCGGGCCCGCGCCGAGCGCGCGAGCGTGATGATCTTGCGGTCTTCGGGGTCCAGGGGTGCGGCATCGCTCATACCGGCGAGCATATGCGGGCGGCGGGCGGCGGGCGGCGCGGGCCCTTCACGCGGGCTCTTCACCCCGGGCCGCCCCACGATGCGTCAGCCCGCGACCGAGGACATCCCCCCGCGCCGGCCCTCCGGCGAGGTGAGCCACTCCAGCTTCGCCGCGGTGTCCGACTCCGCGCGCGGGTTGTGCAGCACGATGCTGAGGTCGGGGCGGACCGGGATCCGCAGCAGGGTGGTCTCGAAGAGCAGGGCGCCGACGAGCGGATGGTCCATCTCCTTGTGCAGCGTGCCGCCGTCCTGGACGTCGGCACGCGCCCACAGCTCGGCGAACTCCGCACTGAGCGCGGAGCTCTCCCGGACGACCGCGTCGAAACCCTCGTCCCCGGGCCGGACCGAACACGCAGCGCGGAACTGCGCCACGACCAGGGGGGCATTGGTCTCCCAACTGGCCGCCCGCGCACGGTAGACGGGATCGGTGAAGAACGCGATCAGGCAGTTGCGCGAGACGCCGGGGCGGCCGTGGCCCAGCACCAGATGCGCCGATTCGTTGTGGGCGATGGTGTTCCAGTACGGGTCCATGATGTGCGCGGGGGACGGCATCCAGGCGTCGATCAGACGCTGGAGGCCCGCGCACACGTCGGTGAGGCCCGGCTCCTCGGCGTCCTGGCGCGGGGGAGGGTTCAGCCCGGCCAGGACGTACAGGTGCCGCCGTTCGGCACCGTTGAGCCGCAGCACCCGGGCGACCGCGTCCAGCACCTGCGGCGAGACGGTGATGTCGCGGCCCTGCTCCAGCCACTGGTACCAGGACGCGCCGACCCCGGCGAGGACGGCGACCTCCTCACGGCGCAGTCCCGGAGTGCGGCGGCGCCCGCCGTCCGGCAGGCCCGCCTCGGCCGGGGTGACCCGGGCGCGGCGGGTCATCAGGAAGTCGCGGAGTTCCTGGCGGCGGCGCGCGGCGTCCTGGGTGGCTGCGTTCGAGGCCACGTATCTCCCCCTGTGTGCGTGGCTGGTGGTGCGTACACCACGATAAGTTGCCGCTCCCCACGGCGTATTCCGCGGCCGCAGGCTCGGAGCATGCCAGTAACCGAGACCTCATCTCCCGCGTCGCACCGCCCCGGTGGCCGGGCGGACGCATCCACCTCCCCGGCCGCCGCCTCGTCCGCGGCCCCGGCCCCCGCCGCCTCGTCCGCCGGCGCGCGGATGACCCCGCGCGACAAGCTCATCCTGCTGCTGCTCTGTGCGGCACAGTTCATCATCGCGCTGGACTTCTCCATCCTGAACGTGGCGCTGCCCGTGCTCGGCCGGGATCTGGGCATGGGCCAGGCCGATCTGCAGTGGGCGGTCACCGCGTTCGCGCTGCCGTCGGGCGGCTTTCTGCTGCTGTCCGGCCGGATCGCCGATCTCTTCGGGCGGCGCCGGCTGTTCCTCATCGGGCTCGCGCTGTTCACCGCGGCCTCCGTCCTGGCCGCGCTGGCCTGGTCGCCGGCCGTCTTCCTGGCCGGCCGGGCGCTCCAGGGGCTGGGCGCGGCGATCATCGTGCCGACCGGGATGTCGCTGCTGACCACCACCTTCGCCGAGGGCCCGCAGCGCGAGCGTGCCCTGGGCATCAGCGGCACCCTGCTCTCGCTGGGCTTCACGATCGGCATGGTGCTGGGCGGGGTGATGACCGATGCGCTGGGTTGGCGCTCGACCATGGGCCTGCTGTCCGTGGCCGGGGTGGCCGTCCTGGTGGCGGCCCCGATGCTGCTGACCGAATCGAGGCACCCCGCACGGCCGCGGCTCGATCTGCCCGGCGCGATCACCGTCACCGGCGGCCTGTTGGCGCTGATCTACGCCCTGTCGACCGCCGCCCAGCAGGGCTTCGGCCGCCCGGACGTGCCGGTGGGGCTGGTCGTCGGCGGTGTGCTGCTGGCCGCGTTCGTCCGGGTGGAGTCGCGGGCGAAGCAGCCTCTGGTGTCGCTGCCGATGCTGCGCCGCCGCAGCGTCGCCTGGGGCAATCTGGCGGGCCTGACGACGTTCGCGATGATGAGCGCCGTCATCTTCCTGCTGACGCTCTACCTCCAGGAAGTGCTGGGACTGTCCGCCCTGTGGACCGGTCTGCTCTTCGGGGTGCAGGGCGCGGTCTCCGCGCTCGCCGGTCTCGTCGCCCCGCGGGTCATCGGCCGCTTCGGTGCCCGCCGCACCCTGGTGACCGGGCTGCTGCTGCAGGCCGGCTGCACGGCATCGCTGCTGGGCCTGGGTACCGGGACGGGCGGCTGGCTGGCCCTGATCGCGGTGTCCTGCGGCAGCCTCGGCCATCTGTGGGCGATCATCGCGTACGGCGTGACCGCCACCTCCGGTGTCCCGGACGACCAGCAGGGCCTGGCCACCGGTCTGGTCACCAGCTCCCAGCAGGTGGGCATCACCCTCGGCATTCCGCTGCTGAGCGCGGTCGCCTCGGCGCACATCGGCACGCTGCGGGCGGACGGCAGCGGCTTCGCCGAGGCCACGCTCGGCGGCATCAAGCTGGGCCTGGGCCTGGACGCGGCGCTGGTCGCGGTGGTCGCGCTGCTGGCGGCCGCCGGGCTGCGGACGGTCCGTACGACGCGCCGAGGCTGAGGGAAAAGCCGCGTCCGAAAGAAAGGTGGTTGCCCCGGTACCCCCGTGGCCGGGGCAACCTGCATTGCAAGATTTCTCTTCCGCAATACCCGTGGCGGCCGCATGATGCGGGCCGCCTGAAGATCCTTCCATGGCGCGGCACACCGAATCCAGCGTCCCGGGAAATGGCTTGCAGAACATGTGCGGTGCACTGGAGATGAGTTACCGGTGTTCCGGGGAGATGCATAACCGGTAGCACGGGGGAGATGCGTCACCGGCGGCCCGGTGACGGCGGAAATGCTCCCGCCGTCACCGGAATTACTGCGGCGGCTGCCGGCACCAAGAAATACGCGGCGCGTTCCGCGTCCGTTCAGCCGGCGGACCGGCCGCCGGTCGACTGCTCCTGGGCGGCGCTCGCGCCCTCCGGGCGCACCGGCTCGCACAACACCGTGATGATCTTGTTGCGGCGTCCGGCCGGTGCCTCGGCGGTCAACCGGAGGGCCGCCAGACCGGGGTCGGAGGCGTCGTAGGAGAGGTCGACCTCGGCGGTGGCGCCGGCGATCGGGACCCGGCCGAGAAGCTTGGCGAGCAGCCCGCCGACCGTTTCGACGTCCTCGTCGTCCAGCTCGGCCAGGCCGTACAGCTCGCCGAGGTCGCCGATGTCCAGCCGGGAGGTGACGCGATAGCGGCCGTCACCGAGATCCTCGACGGGCGGCAGTTCACGGTCGTATTCGTCGGTGATCTCACCGACGATCTCCTCAAGAATGTCCTCGATGGTGACGATTCCGGCCGTGCCGCCGTATTCATCGATGACCACCGCGACGTGATTGCGGTCCTGCTGCATTTCCCGCAGCAGATCACCGGCGTTCTTGGTGTCGGGGACGAAAACGGCGGGGCGCATGGCCGTGGAGACCAGCTCGTTCTCGGCGTCGCGGCTGATGTGGACCTTGCGGGCGAGGTCCTTGAGATAGACGACGCCGACGATGTCGTCCTCGTTCTCGCCGGTCACCGGGATCCGGGAGAAGCCGGAGCGCAGCGCGAGGGTCAGCGCCTGGCGGATGGTCTTGAAGCGTTCGACGGCGATCAGATCCGTCCGCGGCACCATCACCTCACGGACGAGGGTGTCGCCGAGCTGGAAGACCGAGTGCACCATCCGGCGCTCGTCGTCCTCGATCAGCGACTCCTTCTCGGCGAGGTCGACCAGGGAGCGCAGCTCGGCCTCGGAGGCGAACGGGCCCTTGCGGAAGCCCTTGCCGGGGGTGAGGGCGTTGCCGAGGAGGATCAGGAGCTGCGGGACGGGGCCCATGATGCGGGCCAGCGGCAGCAGGACGTAGGCGGCGGCGGTCGCGGTGTTCAGCGGGTGCTGGCGGCCGATGGTCCGCGGTGAGACCCCGACGGCGACATAGGAGACCAGCACCATCACCCCGATGGCGACGGCCAGCGCCTGCCAGGTCTCCTCGAAGGAGCGCAGGCAGGCGTAGGTGACCAGGACACCGGCGGCCATCTCGCAGCCGACCCGCACCAGCAGCGCGACGTTGAGGTAGCGGGTGGGGTCGGCGGCGACGGCGGCGAGCTTGGCGCTACCGCGGCGGCCGGAGCGGACCGCCTCCTCGGCGCGGAAGCTGGTCGTACGGGCCAGGCCGGCCTCCGCACAGGCGGCGAGCCAGGCGATCACGACGAGCAGGACCGCGACCGCGATCAGCTGGGTGGTCATCGGGTGTCCCGTCAGGTCACGGTGGGGGCCGGCGAGGGGCCGGTCAGGCCCTGCTCGGCGCGCCAGCCGTCGACGATCGCCGCCTGCAGACCGAACATCTCGGCCTTCTCGTCCGGCTCTTCATGGTCGTAGCCGAGGAGGTGGAGCACGCCGTGGACGGTGAGCAGCTGGAGCTCCTCGTCCATGCTGTGCCCGGTGGGGGCCTCCTCGCCCTGCTTCTTGGCGACCTCCGGGCACAGCACGATGTCACCGAGCAGCCCCTGCGGGGGCTCCTCGTCGTCCTTGGCCGGCGGACGCAGCTCGTCCATCGGGAAGGACATCACATCGGTCGGGCCGGGCAGGTCCATCCACTGGAGATGGAGCTGCTCCATGGCCTCGGCGTCCACGACGATGACGGACAGCTCGGAGAGCGGGTGGATGCGCATCCTGGCGACGGCGTAGCGGGCGACGTCCAGGATGGCCTGCTCGTCGATGTCCGTGCCGGACTCGTTGTTGACGTCGATGGACATGAGGGTGGTGCTTCTCGCTTCTCGGTACGTGCCCGATGGTGGGTCGGTGGGGCTCCGGCGCCGGCCGGGTCGACCGGCCGGCGGGCTCACTGGCCGTTTTGGCTGTCGTACTTCTCGTAGGCGTCGACGATACGGCCGACCAGCTTGTGCCGGACCACGTCCTGGCTGGTGAGCAGGGAGAAGTGCACGTCGTCGACGTCTTCCAGGATCTCCCGGACCTGGCGCAGACCGCTCTTGCCGCCCGGGAGGTCGACCTGGGTGACATCGCCGGTGACGACGATCTTCGAATCGAAGCCCAGGCGGGTGAGGAACATCTTCATCTGCTCGGGGTTCGTGTTCTGCGCCTCGTCGAGAATGATGAAGGCGTCGTTCAGCGTCCGGCCGCGCATGTACGCCAGCGGGGCGACCTCGATCGTGCCCGCGGCCATCAGGCGCGGGATGGAGTCGGGGTCGAGCATGTCGTGCAGCGCGTCGTAGAGCGGGCGCAGATACGGGTCGATCTTCTCGTAGAGGGTTCCCGGCAGGAAGCCGAGCCGCTCGCCGGCCTCGACGGCGGGCCGGGTCAGGATGATGCGGTTGACCTGCTTGGCCTGCAGCGCCTGCACGGCCTTGGCCATGGCGAGGTAGGTCTTGCCGGTGCCGGCCGGGCCGATGCCGAAGACGACGGTGTGCTTGTCGATGGCGTCGACATAGCGCTTCTGGTTGAGGGTCTTGGGGCGGATCGTGCGGCCCCGGTTGGAGAGGATGTTCTGGGTGAGCACCTCGGCGGGTGTCTCAGTGACCGCGCCCTCGCCGTCCTCCGCCGCCTTGAGCATGGCGATGGAGCGTTCCACTGCGTCCTCCGTCATCGGTTGTCCGGTGCGGAGCACCAGCATCATCTCGTCGAAAAGGCGCTGGACGAGGCCGACCTCCCGGGCGTCGCCGACCGCGCTGACTTCGTTGCCCCGGACGTGGATGTCGGTCGCCGGGAAGGCATTTTCGATCACGCGCAGAAGAGAGTCTCCGGATCCCAGGACCGTGACCATGGGGTGCTTGGCCGGGACGGTGAACTGGGCGCGTGCCTGCGGTTGCGTGGGTGTCTGAGTCATAGGGCGGCTCGGTGGCCTGCTCAACCCCATCCTTTGCTCATAAGAGGTGCCTGCCTGCACTCGACTCCTTGGGATACAAGAGTACGACGGGGCACCGACAGCCCCGAGGGCTTTTCCCGCCGGACGGAGCAGTCAGGGCCGCCACGAGGCGGCGCGGGAGCGCCCGGAAACCGGCTCCGGTGCAGCTCAGGCGGGGCGGCGGAAGCCGAGGGTCGGCAGTGCGCGGGCCAGCGGGGCGGGCCGGTAGGCCGCGGGCAGCACCTCGTCCAGGAAGGCGTAGTGGCGGCGCAGCGCACCCGGTGCGCCCGCTTCGTAGGCCCGCACCTGCTGCCACCAGGCGGCGATCTCGGCCCAGCCCGGGGCGGACAGCGAACCGCCGAATTCCTGCACCGAGAGCGCGGCGCTCAGCCCCGCGAAGGCGAGCCGGTCGGCGAGCGGCCAGTCGGCGAGCGTGCCGGTGACGAAACCGGCGACGAAGACGTCCCCGGCGCCGGTGGGATCCAGCTCCTCCACGGCGATGGCGGGCACCTCGGCGCACTCGCCGGTCCGCCCGTCCACCGCGCAGGCGCCCTCCGCACCGAGCGTGACCACCGCGAGCGGCACCCGGTCGGCGAGCTTGCGGGCGGCGGCGCGCGGGCAGTCCGTGCGGGTGTAGCGCATCGCCTCCTCGGCGTTGGGCAGGAACGCCTCGCAGTGTTCGAGGTCGGCGAGGTCGGAAGGGTCCCAGCGCCCGCTGTCGTCCCAGCCCACGTCCGCGAAGATGCGGCTGCCGCGGCTCGCCGCACAGCCCAGCCAGCCCTCCCGGCGGCCCGGCACCAGCGAGGCGACGCAGGCGCGGGCCGGCGGCGGGCAGCCCGGGGCGTGCTTGCCGTCGAAGGCGAAGTCGGGCGGCGGCGCCTCGTGGCCGTGCGAGACCATCGTGCGCTCGCCCTCGTACGCCATGGAGACGGTGACCGGGGAGTGCCAGCCGGGGACCGTGCGGGACAGCGCCAGATCGATGCCCTCGCCCTGTTCGAGCGCCTCCCAGCAGTATTCGCCGTAGTGGTCGTCGCCGAAGGCCGCGGCCAGTGAGGTGCGCAGGCCGAGCCGGGCCAGCGCGGTGGCCATGTTGGCGACGCCGCCGGGGCTGGAGCCCATGCCGCGGGCCCAGGACTCGGTGCCGCGGACGGGGGCGGAATCCAGGCCGGTGAAGATGATGTCCAGGAAGACCGTGCCGGTGAGGTAGACGTCGGTGCGCGGATCGCCGTCGGCGCGCACCCCGGCCAGCGGATCGAGGCTCGGTGGCACCGCGGCCGGGCCCGCGGGCGGAAGGTCATCGCGTCGGCTGCTCACCGTGCTCTCCCCTCTCGTATCTGCACGTGCCGCCAGTGTGCCCGATGCTGCGGTACGTTCCGCCCCATGAGGCTGACGATTCTGGGCGGGGGCGGCTTCCGGGTGCCGCTGGTCTACCGCGCGCTGCTGGCCGACCCGGCACCCGCCGTCTCCGAGGTGGTGCTGCACGACACCGATCCACAACGGGTGGCGGTGATCGCCGAGGTGCTGGCGCGGCTGGCACAGGGGCATCCGACGCCGGTGCCCGTACGGGTCGCGGAGGGGCTGGACGAGGCGCTGGCCGGCGCCGGCTTCGTCTTCTCGGCGATCCGGGTGGGCGGTACGGCCGGGCGCATCCGGGACGAGCGGATCCCGTTGTCCGAGGGGGTGCTCGGCCAGGAGACGGTGGGCGCGGGCGGTGTCCTGTACGGGCTGCGGACGGTCCCGGTGGCGCTGCACATCGCCGAGCGGGTGGCCGCGCTCGCCCCGGGTGCCTGGGTCATCAACTTCACCAACCCCGCGGGCACGGTCACCGAGGCGATGTCCCAGGTGCTCGGCGACCGCGTCATCGGGATCTGCGATTCGCCGGTCGGGCTGGTGCGCCGGGCGGCTCGGGCGGCCGGCGCGTCCCCGGCGGCCCTCGCGGACCCCGCCCGGACCCGCTACGACTACGTGGGCCTCAACCACCTCGGCTGGCTGCGGTCGTTGACGGTCGACGGCGCCGACCTGCTGCCGGGGCTGCTGGCCGACGACGCCGCGCTGGGGTCCTTCGAGGAGGGCCGGCTCTTCGGCGGGGACTGGCTGCGGGCCCTGGGGGCGCTGCCGAACGAGTACCTGCACTACTACTACTTCCGCCGCGAGACCCTCGACTCCGTACGGCACACCCGGGAGACCCGCGGCGAGTTCCTCGACCAGCAGCAGGGCGGCTTCTTCGCGCGGGCCGCGGCGGCCGGCGGCCCGGACGAGGCCTACCGGCTGTGGGAGGCGACCCGGCTGGAGCGCGAGGAGACGTACATGGCGCACAGCCGGGAGGCGACCGGCGGCTGGCAGCGCGACAGCCACGACCTGGAGGGCGGCGGCTACGACCAGGTGGCGCTGGCGCTGATGCACGCCATCACCGGCGACAGCGGCACCCGGCTGATCCTGAATGTCCGCAACGGGACGACGGTGCCACAGCTGGCGCCGGACGCGATCGTGGAAACCGTGTGCGAGGTGACCGCCAAGGGCCCCCGGCCGCTGCCCACCGCGCCCCTGCGGGCGGACCAGCTGGGGCTGATGCTCCAGCTCAAGGCGGTGGAGCGGGCGACCGTGGAGGCGGCGACCTTCAAGGACCGCAGCGCCGCCCTGCGGGCGCTGGCGCTGCATCCGCTGGTGGATTCCCCGGCGGTGGCGGGCCGCATCCTGGAGCGGGCGGCTGGGGAGGGCTGACGGACGGGGGCTGGCCTCCGGGGGCCGACCTCCGGGGCCTGACTTCCGGGGGCCGACCTCCGGGCCTGACCACCGGGGGCGGGGAGCTGGGAACCGGGAACACCGCCCCGGCCCCGCCGCGTTGAGGCCCCGAGGGGGCGCTCGCCTCCCCTACGGGATGTGTTCGCCCCTCCCCTAGTTGGGCCGCCTCTCCTCTAGCTGGGCCCTGTCTCCTCGCTCATCGGCCGCCTTCCCGAGTCCTCAAGCCCGCGCAGCGGCGGCCGCACCCCAGGAGCTGGGCTCGTCGAGCGCGCTCGTCTGCAGCCCGCGCTCCAATGTCGGCGCCGTCGCCACCCACACGTCAGCCGGCTTCCAGGAACGCCCCGAGGTCCGGGATCGCTACCGGGACGCCTAGAGCCTGCCCGATCGGGACAGGCCCCAGCGCCTACGAAGGCCCCTGGCGCCCCCTGTCCTAGTACCCCCGTCTGTCCTAGTACCCCCGTCTGTCCTGGCGCCCCCATCCGTCCTGGTGACCGTGCCTGTCCTAGTGACCCCGCTTGATCCATTCCTCCAGGTGCGGCGCCTCGTCCCCGATCGTCGTCGGGTCGCCGTGCCCGGTGCGCACCTGCGTCCCCGGGGGCAGGGTCAGCAGCCGGTCCCGGATCGAGGCGACGATCGTCGGGAAGTCCGAGAAGGACCGGCCGGTGGCACCGGGGCCGCCCTGGAAGAGGGTGTCGCCGGTGAAGACGGTGCCCAGCTCGGGGGCGTGGAGGCAGACCGCGCCGGGCGCATGGCCCGGGGTGTGCAGCACGGTCAGGTCCGTACCGGCGATGGTCAGCACCTGGCCGTCCGCCAGCTCCGCGTCCGGCGAGGAGTCCGGGTGGGTCATCTTCCACAGCGGCAGATCGGCGGGGTGCAGATGGATCCTGGCTCCGGTGCGGGAGGCCAGCGCCGGGGCGGCGTCGATGTGGTCGTTGTGCCCGTGGGTGCAGATGATCGCGCGCAGCGTCCGGCCGCCGAGGGCCTGGTGGATGGCGTCGGCGTCGTGCGCCGCGTCGATGACGATCGCCTCGTCGTCGTCGCCGACGATCCAGACGTTGTTGTCGACGTCCCAGGTGCCGCCGTCGAGCGAGAAGGTTCCGGAGGTGACCAGGTGGTCGATGCGGGCCGCCATCAGAGCGTCACCACCGAGCGCAGGACGTCGCCCGCCTGCATCCGCGCGAAGGCCTGCTCGACGTCCTCGATGCCGATGGTCTCGGTGACGAAGGCGCCGAGGTCGATCCGGCCCTGCTGGTGGAGGCCGATCAGCATCGGGAAATCGCGGGAGGGCAGACAGTCGCCGTACCAGGAAGATTTCAGGGCGCCGCCGCGGCCGAAGACGTCCAGCAGGGGGAGCTCCAGGGTCATGTCCGGGGTGGGAACGCCCACCAGGACGACGGTTCCGGCCAGGTCGCGCGCGTAGAAGGCCTGCTGGTACGTCTCGGGGCGGCCCACCGCCTCGATGACGACGTCCGCGCCGAAGCCACCGGTGAGCCCGCGGACCGCCTCGACGGGGTCGGTGGTACGGGAGTTGACGGTGTCGGTGGCGCCCATGGAGCGCGCCGTCTCCAGCTTGCGGTCGTCGACGTCCACCGCGATGATCCGGGACGCGCCGGCCAGCCGCGCGCCCACTACGGCGGCGTCGCCGACGCCGCCGCAGCCGATGACCGCGACCGAGTCGCCGCGCCCGACGTTGCCGGTGTTGATGGCCGCGCCGATGCCCGCCATCACTCCGCAGCCCAGCAGCCCCGCCACCGCGGGCGAGACCTCGGGGTCGACCTTGGTGCACTGTCCGGCGGCGACCAGGGTCTTGTCGGCGAAGGCACCGATGCCCAGCGCCGGGCTCAGCTCCGTGCCGTCCTTGAGCGTCATCTTCTGCCGGGCGTTGTGGGTGTCGAAGCAGTACTGGGGGCGGCCCCGCCGGCAGGCCCGGCACTGGCCGCACACCGCCCGCCAGTTGAGGATGACGAAGTCACCCGGCGCCACTTCGGTGACCCCGTCGCCGACCGACTCCACCACGCCGGACGCCTCGTGCCCGAGCAGGAACGGGAAGTCGTCGTTGATGCCGCCCTGCTTGTAGTGCAGATCGGTGTGGCACACCCCGCACGCCTGGATCTGCACCACGGCCTCGCCGGGCCCCGGATCAGGCACGACGATGGTCTCCAGCCGGACCGGTTCGTTCTTCCCCGGCGCAATCACGCCGCGCACTTCCTGTGCCATCGGGACAGCCCCTTTCAAAGATCACGTACGGGACCACTGTGGCGCACCGCCACTGAGCCGAGCCTCACCGTACGCGGGGCGGGCCCTCGCGCACAGGACCTCGGCCGGGTCCGTGATCAACGGCCGTGGGCCGGCGGCCGGCCGCTCCACCAGCGGGGAACGGCCGGAGCGGGCGTAGGGGGCGGGTGTAGGG
>NZ_SDIG01000046.1:0-37605 GCF_004122755.1 Streptomyces sp. TM32 | reverse complement strand
CCCCCGTATCCCCCTCGGGCTTCCCCCCGGTCCCCCTCGGGCTTTCCCCCCGTCCTTCAGGCCACCAGCTCGCCGAAGGACTCCTCCTCGTCACGGCCGAAGCTGAGGGCTTCGTCCTCACGCAGCCGGCGCAGGGCGCGCCAGATGCTCGACTTGACCGTGCCGACACTGATGTTGAGGATGTCCGCGATCTCCGGGTCCGTGCGGCCCTCGTAGTAGCGCAGTACGAGCATGGTGCGCTGGGTCTCGGGCAGCCGGACCAGCGCCTGCCACAGCACGGCGCGGAGTTCGGTGCCGCGCATCGCGTCCACGTCGCCCGCCGTCTCCGGCAGTTCCTCGGTCGGGTATTCGTTGAGCTTGCGCCGGCGCCAGGCGCTGATGTGCAGGTTGGTCATGGTGCGGCGCAGGTAGCCGCCGAGCGCCGCCTTGTCGCTGATCCGGTCCCAGGCCCGGTAGGTCGAGAACAGGGCGCTCTGCAGCAGGTCCTCGGCCTCGTAGCGGTCACCGGTCAGGTGGTAGGCGGTGGCGTACAGGGAGGCGCGGCGCTCCTGGACGTAGGCGGTGAAGGCCGCTTCGGCCTCGGCCGCCTCCGACGCGGAGCGCCGTTCCCCCGTGGCCTCCCCGTACTCCGTTCCCCCGTTGTTTCCCCCGTGGGCGGCGTCTCCCAGGCGCTGCCCGTTTCCCCCGTTGAGCGTCACGGTCGTCGCGTCGATGGCCACCCGGTAGGGCGTCCGCTGACGTCCGGGGCCGCGGGTGCACGCTCCCCGCAGGGGGGTGGCCCCTGCGATGCCGGACTTCTCGCTGTTCCTGACGACGTCGTGGAGTCGCGTGATGACTGCGCTGTTAGTGGTGCCGTGCAGTGTGTTCATCGCGCGCCCCCCGTCGTAGAGCCAGCTCGTTCGGTGTGTCCCGGTTGTTGATCTCTCCCGGTGCCCAAAAGACTGCCAACCCAGTTTCATCGCGTTGTCCGCCGACTGTCACAGGCCTGTCACAGGGGCCGGTGCGGCGCGTCGTGGGGGTGCGGCGGGTGCGGGGCTTGTGTACGAGAGCGCCACTGGTCGATGTCGCGGCGCCCCATGGGACAGAATGGCCGGGTGCCTTTCCTGTTGCTGATCGAGGACGACGACGCCATCCGCACGGCCCTCGAACTCTCGCTGTCCCGCCAGGGTCACCGTGTGGTGACCGCGGCGACGGGCGAGGACGGCCTGAAGCTGCTGCGTGAGCAGCGCCCGGACCTGATCGTGCTGGATGTGATGCTGCCGGGCATCGACGGCTTCGAGGTGTGCCGGCGGATCAGGCGGACGGACCAGCTGCCCATCATCCT
This sequence comes from Streptomyces sp. TM32, assembly GCF_004122755.1. Taxonomy (NCBI): domain Bacteria; kingdom Bacillati; phylum Actinomycetota; class Actinomycetes; order Kitasatosporales; family Streptomycetaceae; genus Streptomyces; species Streptomyces sp. TM32. Next base: position 36,281 of record NZ_SDIG01000046.1, on the reverse strand, counting down.
GCTCACCGCGCGTAACGATGACATCGACGTCGTGGTGGGGCTGGAGTCGGGCGCCGACGATTATGTGGTCAAGCCGGTGCAGGGGCGGGTGCTGGACGCCCGGATCCGGGCCGTGCTGCGCCGTGGTGAGCGGGAGTCGAGCGATTCGGCGACGTTCGGCTCGCTGGTGATCGACCGCTCGGCGATGACGGTCACCAAGAACGGCGAGGATCTGCAACTGACACCGACCGAGTTGCGGTTGCTGCTGGAGCTGAGCCGCCGGCCGGGGCAGGCGCTGTCCCGCCAGCAGCTGCTGCGGCTGGTGTGGGAGCACGACTATCTCGGTGACTCGCGACTGGTGGACGCGTGTGTGCAGCGGCTGCGGGCGAAGGTGGAGGACGTGCCGTCCTCGCCGACGCTGATCCGTACGGTCCGCGGTGTCGGCTACCGGCTGGATTCGCCGCAGTGAGGGAACGTTCCGCGGACGGCGTTACGGAGGAGGCCACGGGCGGCGGGGGCGCGCCCGCGGGCGGCCGGCGGGTGCTGCGGCTGCTGCGCCGGGCGTCGGGGCTGCTGCGCTGGACGAGTCTGCGGCTGCGGCTGGTGGTGGTCTTCGCGCTGGTGGCGCTGACCGCGGCGGTGTCCGCGTCCGGTATCGCGTACTGGCTCAACCGCAACACGGTGCTGGACCGCACCCAGAATGCCGTCCTGAACGATTTCCGCAAGGCGCTGGAGGACAGCACCCGGTCGCTGCCGCTGCGTCCGCGCTGTGCCGAACTCCAGGACGCGGCGCGGCAGATGGCGGCCGGGCCGCAGAATTACGCGGTGCTGCTGATCGGTGTGGACCGCAACGGCAAGGACTGTGCGGCCACCACCGACAAGGATCTGCTGACGCTCACCACCGTGCCGGGGTCGCTGCGTACCGCGGTCAACGAGGCACGTCCGGTCGATGAGTCCAACCGCTATGCGCACCATCTGTACTGGCAGCGCAAGGAGGTCGCGGACACCCCCTATCTGGTGGCGGGGGCGAAGGTGACCGGCGGCGGCCCCACCGGCTACATGATCAAGTCGCTCGCCGCCGAGCAGCAGGACCTCAATTCGCTGGCCTGGTCGCTGGGGATCGCGACGGCGCTGGCGCTGGTCGGCTCGGCGCTGCTGGCGCAGGCCGCGGCGACGACGGTGCTGCGGCCCGTCCAGCGGCTGGGGCATGCGGCGCGGCAGCTCGGCGAGGGGCGGCTGGACACCCGGCTGCGGGTGACCGGCACCGATGAACTCGCGGACCTTTCGCGGACGTTCAACCGTACGGCGGAGCGGCTGGAGCTGCGGGTCGAGGAGCTGAGCGGGCGGGAGGCGGCGTCCCGGCGGTTCGTCGCCGACATGTCGCACGAGCTGCGGACGCCGCTGACCGCGATCACCGCGGTCTCCGAGGTGCTGGAGGAGGAGGCGGAGTCCCTCGATCCGATGATCGCGCCCGCGGTGCAGCTGGTGGTCAGCGAGACCCGGCGGCTGAACGACCTGGTCGAGAATCTGATGGAGGTCACCCGCTTCGACGCGGGCACGGCCCGGCTGGTGCTGGACGATGTCGATGTCGCGGACCAGGTGACCGCCTGTATCGATGCCCGGGCGTGGTTGGACGCGGTCGATCTGGATGCGGACCGCGGCATCGTGGCCCGGCTGGATCCGCGGCGGCTGGATGTGATCCTGGCGAATCTGATCGGCAACGCCCTCAAGCACGGCGGCTCGCCGGTGCGGGTTTCGGTCCGCACGGAGGACGCGGCGGGTGCCGGGGCGGGCGGCCGGACGGGCAGCACGGCCCTCAGTGCCGTCGACGCGGCGGGCCCGTCGGCCGGGCCTGAGGCGGAGAGCGGGGCGCGGGCCGGTGCGGGGGACGGCGGGCCGGAGCGGTCCGGGCACGGCGCGCAGGCGGGGCGGCCCGGGGGCGGGACGCTGGTGATCCGGGTACGGGATCATGGCCCCGGCATCCCGGAAGAGGTCCTTCCGCACGTCTTCGACCGCTTCTACAAGGCGAGCGCCTCCCGGCCGCGGTCGGAGGGCAGCGGTCTGGGCCTGTCGATCGCGCTGGAGAACGCGCACATCCACGGCGGGGAGATCACCGCGGCCAACCTCCCCGAGGGCGGCGCGGTCTTCACACTGCGGCTGCCGATGGACGCCTCCCCGCTGGCGGGCGGCGACCGGGAGCGCGGCCGGGACGACGGCGCGGCGGACGAGGGCACGGAGGGCGACCGATGACGCCGACCAGGCGGACAGGGCGGCGCGCCGGCGCCGTGGCGGCGCTCGCGCTGGCCGTGGCGGGCTGCGGGATCCGCGGTACGTCCGTCCCCGTCGACGCGGGCGGCGCGCCGTCCCGGGTGAGCTGCAAGGCGCCGGCGGCCGGGACGGCTTCGGGCCCGCCGGGCACCACGCAGGCCACCGTCTATCTGGTGTGCGGTTCGGCGCTGGCGCAGGTGGAGCGGACGGTGACGCTGCCCAAGGAGTCGCCGGACGCCGATCCGCGGCTGCCGACCGCCCGTGCGCTGCTGACCGAGTTGCAGCGGCGGCCCTCGTCCGACGAGGAGAAGGCCGGGTTCAGCAGCGCGCTACCGGCGCATCTGAAGGTCACGGGGCCGCGGTCCGGTGATCCGTCGGATGCGCTGCGGCTCAGCATCCGGCCGGACGATCTGCCGTCCTTCGCGCTGGCGCAGCTGGTGTGCACCTACGGCGCGAGCACGGCGCTGGGCCGGACCCATGCGGCGGTGCTGGGCGGGCCGGGCGACGATACGGCGCACCGCTTCGACTGTTCGGCCGATGTGCTGGCCAATCCGGACATCGCGGAGAATGCCGGGTGGGGGGACCCGCTGTCGGACGTGGGGTGAAGGGGCGGGCCAAGACGGGTGCAAGGGGGCGGAACCGCGGCCCCCGCTCGCGGCGTCCTGGGCTGTGTGCAGCGTCATGGCCCCGGCATCACCGCCGCCCCCCGTATGCGCGTCACCGGACTGCTTCTCCTCGTGGCGCATCTGCTGATCGTCAGCTGGCTGACGCTGCGTCCTCGTACGGTGCCGTGGGTGCCGGCCGCGAATCTGGAACCACTGGCGACGATCCGCGCCGAGCTGGCGCTGGGCCCGTCGTGGCAGGCCGTGCAGCATCTGGGCGGCTCCGTGCTGCTGCTGGCGCCGCTGGGGCTGCTGCTGCCCCTTTCAGCGGGCCGGCTGAACGTTTCGCCGCTGGTGTCGTTCGCCCGGACCACGTTCGCCGGGGCGATGATCGCGCTGGCCATCGAGCTGCTGCAGTCAGGGGTGCCCGGACGGGTCCCGGACATCGACTCGGTGCTGCTGGGCACGCTCGGGGTGGCCCTGGTGCATCTGACGGTCGTCCCAGCGGCCCGGCGCCGGTTCCGCCGCCGGGAGGAGCGGCTCAGGGGGCGGACCCCGAGGATCCCCAGGGTCGAGGTGGCTCCGCAGGCTGATGTTCTCTCCGGCGGCCGGACCTACCGTTGAGACATCAGGACACACCGTCCCACCACCTCACAAAGGAGTCGCCGTCATGGCTACCGCACTGGTCCGTCCCCGCAACAACCGGATGATCGCCGGAGTGTGCGCGGGCCTGGCCCAGCGCTTCGGCACGACACCGACGACGATGCGCGTGATCTTCGTGCTGTCGTGTCTGCTGCCCGGCCCGCAGTTCCTGGTCTACCTGGCCCTGTGGATCCTCCTGCCCTCCGAGGACCGGGCCAAGGCCGCCACCTCCTGGTGACCTGGCCGACGGGCGGGCCCGGTCCGGGCCGCTGGCCGCACGCCCGGCCCGCTCCCCCGCCGCACGGCACTGCCCCGGCCGTACGCACGAGGGCGTAGGACCGGGGCAGGGTGCCCTGCGCGTCCCTCACGGGACGGGCCTGGGGGGAGGTTCAGCCACCGAGGGGGAGGGTCTTGGTGACGGCGCTGGTCGGCAGGCCGCCCAGCAGCTTGTTGCCCTGGGAGTTCATCTTGGTCTTGACGTCGTTGCCGGCCGACTTGGTCTTGGTGAGACCGGAGACGGTCTTGGCGGCGTCCTTCACCGGCAGGCTGTGCAGCACGCCGGTGGTGTCCCCGGCGGCGACCGCCGGGGCCGCGCTGGCGACGCCCGCGGCGGTGACGGCGAAGGCGGCGCCGAGGGCGGCGACACCGAGAGTCTTGATGGTTCCCTGCTTCATCGAATTACGTCCTCGTTGATGGGGGCTTGACCGGCCAATCAACCTACTGATGTGCCAACCGGCGCCGCAAACAGCCGCGGCGAATGCAAAAACGGCCGGTGGACAATCCACCGGCCGTTGCGCTATGCGCTCGCGCTTTCCCTTACGCAGGGTCAGAATCACTGCTCACAGCGGGCGTTGTGCCCGCCGGGCGGAACAGCCATTCGGCCCGGAGTTCCGCATAACCGGGCTTGATGACGTCATTGATCATGGCCAGGCGTTCATCGAAAGGAATGAACGCTGATTTCATCGCATTGACTGTGAACCACTGCATGTCATCGAGCGTGTATCGAAATGTCTTGACCAGGTGCTCGAATTCGCGGGACATATTCGTCCCGCTCATCAGCCGGTTGTCGGTGTTGACGGTGAGCCGGAACTGCAGCCGGCGCAGCAGGCCGAGGGGGTGCTCCGCGTAGGACGGGGCGGCGCCGGTCTGGAGGTTGGACGTCGGGCACATCTCCAGCGGGATGCGCTTGTCCCGTACGTACGAGGCGAGCCGGCCGAGCTTGACCGAGCCGTCGTCGGCGACCTCGATGTCGTCGATGATCCGGACGCCGTGGCCGAGGCGGTCGGCGCCGCACCACTGCAGGGCCTGCCAGATGGACGGCAGGCCGAAGGCCTCACCGGCGTGGATGGTGAAGTGGTTGTTCTCCCGCTTGAGGTACTCGAAGGCGTCGAGGTGGCGGGTGGGCGGGTAGCCGGCCTCGGCGCCCGCGATGTCGAAGCCGACGACGCCGGTGTCGCGGTAGCGGTTGGCGAGTTCGGCGATCTCCAGGGCGCGGGCGGCGTGCCGCATGGCGGTCAGCAGGGCGCCGACGCGGATGCGGTGGCCGTTCTCCCGGGCCCGCCGCTCGCCCTCGCGGAAGCCCTCGTTGACGGCCTCGACGACCTCTTCGAGGGTCAGCCCCTGCTCCAGGTGCTGCTCGGGCGCGTAGCGGACCTCGGCGTACACGACACCGTCGGCGGCCAGGTCCTCGGCGCACTCGGCGGCCACCCGGGCCAGCGCGTCGCGGGTCTGCATGACGGCGCAGGTGTGCGCGAAGGTCTCCAGGTAGCGCTCCAGCGAGCCGGAGTCGGCGGCCTCACGGAACCAGACCCCGAGCTTTTCCGGGTCGGTTTCGGGCAGTTGCTCGTAGCCGGACTCGCGGGCCAGCTCGACGACGGTGGCGGGGCGCAGGCCGCCGTCCAGGTGGTCGTGGAGCAGCACCTTGGGGGCGCGGCGGATCTGTTCACTGGTCGGAAGGGTGGTGGTCTCGCTCGTCATTTCGGCACTCTAGCCCCTACGCGCGTAGATAGCGCCGAACGATACGTAACAGTGACCCGTCCGCAGGGTGGCGGGCACCTCACCATCTGCCATCGTTCTGGTCATGGCTCAGCAAGCACTGCCGGTGCGTGAAGCCCGGCTGGGAAAACCGCTGGGAACGAGTGGCAGGGACGGGGTGCGCGAGGCGCTCCGGTGGAGGGGTGGTGGCGGCCGGGAGGTCAGCGGGGTGGCACTGCTGCTGCCCGGCGGCGGGCCGACGGGGGTGCGGCGGCCGTCCCCGGTGTCGGCGCTGGCGATGCGTCCGCTGGCGCGCCGGCTGGCGAAGGCGGGGCGGCCCGAGGGCTTGACCGCCCATGTCGTGCGCTACCGCCACAGCGGCTGGAACGGGACCGCGGCCCATCCGGCAGGCGATGCGGCCTGGGCCCTGGAGGAGGTCGTGCGCCGCTACGGCGATGTGCCGGTCTGCCTGGTGGGGACGGGCATGGGCGCCCGCGCCGCGCTGCACGCCGCCGGCCATCCGGCCGTCAACTCCGTGCTGGCGCTGGCTCCTTGGCTGCCCGACCCGCGGCAGGACCGGGCGCAGCCCGATCCGGTCAAACAGCTCATCGGCCGGCAGGTCCTGCTGGTGCACGGCACCAACGACGAGCGCACCGACCCCGATCTGTCCTACCGCTACGCCGAGCGCGCCAAGAAGGTCAACCGCGACACCTGCCGCTTCGAGGTGCACTCCGACGGCCACTCGCTGCACCAGCACCGCGGCGAAGTCCAGGCCCTGGCGGCCGACTTCCTGCTGGGTTCGCTGTTCGCGCGGGGCTTCGCCCGGCCGGTGCGGGACGCGCTCGCCGCGCCGCCGCCGCTGGGGCTGCGGATGCCGCTGGCGGCGGGCTTCGGTGCGTCGCTGCGGCACTGAGCGCGGTGGGCCCCGGCCGCGCGCCCGTCACCTGGGCACCAGCCGTCCCGGTCGGCCCCCCCCGTCACCTGGGCAGCAGTTTCCCCCGCCGGCTCAGCAGGAACTTCTTGAACGCGGCCACCGGCGGGGTGTCCGGGTGGCCCTCCAGCCAGGCGACGCCGATCTCGCGGACCGCCCGCGGCGCGGTGACGGTCAGCTCGGCCACGCCGGGCCGCGGCACGGCGGGCGGCGGCAGCAGCGCCACCCCCAGCCCCGCCGCGACCAGTCCGCGCAGCGTCTCGGCCTCCTCCCCCTCGAACGCGACCCGCGGGGTGAAGCCCGCCTCGGCGCACAGCGCATCGGTGATCCGGCGCAGCCCGTAGCCCGGTTCGAGGGTCACGAACAGCTCCCCGGCCGCCTCCGCGAGCCGGATCCGCTTGCGGGCGGCCAGCGGGTGGTCGTCCGGGACGACCAGGCGCAGCTTCTGCTCGTCGAGCCGGCGGGCGACCAGGTCCGGGTAGTCGGGCACCGGCGAGGTCAGGCACAGGTCGAGGTCGCCGGCGCGGAGCCGCTCGATCATCGCCTCACCGTAGTTCTGGACGAGCTGGAAGCGCACCCGCGGGTGGTCGGCACGGAAGCTGCGGATCAGGCCGGGCACGGTCTCCGAGCCCATGGTGTGCAGAAAGCCGAACGCCACCTTCCCGGCGGCGGGGTCGACGTCGGCCCGTACGGATTCGGTCGCCCGTTCCAGGTCCGTCAGGGCCCGTTCGGTGGAGGCGAGGAAGGCGCGGCCGGCCGGGGTGAGGGAGAGGGTGCGGCCGTGCCGGGCGAAGAGGGCGACGCCGAGGTCGCCTTCCAGGCGGACCAGGGCACGGCTGAGGGTGGGCTGCGGGATGCCGAGTTCCAGGGCGGCGCGGGTGACGTGTTCGTGCCGGGCGACGGCGGTGAACTGCGCGAGCCGCGGGGCGAGGACGGCCGCCCAGGAGCCGGTGCCGAGCTCGGCCGCCTCCGCCTCCCCGCTGCCGCGAGCTGACGTTGCGGCGTCTTTTCTGTTGCGACCTTGCAACAGAGGCTCTCCTGACCTGCGATCATGTGTCACAGCATCGATTATGCCGTTTCCATGCATTGGACGCATGAAACACAGAGGCCTACTTTCGAACCATGCCTCCCGCTGATACCGGGGCGTCCGTCACCGACCGTGCGGCCGCCTCTCCCTTGTCGTCCACCGGCTCCTCTTCCTCCGCCGCCGCGCCCGACCCCGAGTCGGGCAAGCTGCGGCCGGGCGGCCCCGGCTACCGCCGGATGAGCTTCGCCCTCTTCGCCGCCGGAGTGGCCACCTTCGCGCTGCTCTACTCCACGCAGGCGCTGCTGCCCGCGATCTCCACCGACCTCGGGGTGAGCCCCGATCAGGCCAGCTGGACCGTGTCCGCGGCCACCTTGGGCCTGGCGCTGGGCGTGATCCCGCTGAGCGCGGTCTCCGAGCGATTCGGCCGGCGCACGCTGATGACGGTGTCCCTCTCGGTGGCCACGCTGATCGCGCTGCTGGTGCCGTTCGCCCCGTCGCTCGGCGTCCTGATCGCGCTGCGCGGCGTCCAGGGCGTGGCGCTGGCCGGGCTGCCGGCGTCGGCGATGGCGTTCCTGGCCGAGGAGGTACGGGCCAAGGCCCTGGTGGCGGCCATCGGACTGTTCGTGGCGGGCAACAGCATCGGCGGGATGTCCGGCCGGATCGTGACCGGCTGGGTGGCCCAGGCCTGGGGCTGGCGGGCCGCGCTCGGCGCGGTGGGTGTGCTGGCCGTGGTCTGCGCGGTGACGTTCCGGCTGCTGGTCCCCAAGGCCCGGCATTTCGCGGCCCGTTCGGTGGGCCCGCGGGCGCTGGCCCGCACCCTCGGCGGTCACCTCGCCGATCCGCTGCTGCGCCGGCTCTACGCCATCGGCGGGCTGTTCATGACGGTCTTCGGCGCGGTCTACACGGTCATCGGCTACCGCCTGGTCTCCGATCCGTTCAACCTCCCGCAGGGCGTCATCGGTTCGATCTTCGTGGTCTATCTGGTCGGTACGGTCTCCTCGGCCGCGGCCGGCAAGCTGGTCGCCCGCACGGGCCGGCGCGGCGCCCTCTACCTGGCCGTCGGCACCACCTCCACGGGTCTGCTGCTCTCGCTGGCCGACTCCGTGTACGCCGTGCTGGCGGGGCTCATCCTGATCACCGCGGGCTTCTTCGCGGGCCACGCGGTCGCCTCGTCCTCGGTCAGCCGCACGGCCAAGACGGCCCGCGCCCAGGCGTCGGCCCTCTACCAGTGCGCGTACTACACCGGCAGCAGCCTGGGCGGGGCACTCGGCGCCGCCGCCTTCTACGCCGTCGGCTGGGAGGGCACCGTCCTCCTCGGCCTCGCCGCGATGGTCGGCGCCGCCTCGATCACCCTCTACGCCACCCGCAAGGCCGTGGCCGAGCAGAGGCTGCTGCGGCTGGAACAGGCCGCGTAACGCCCCTCAGGCCCGTCCGGCCCCTCAGGCCCCTCGGTCCGAAGAGCCCGTCCTGCCACCTGTCCTGGTGGGGCGGGTTCTTCGTCGTCAGCTTCCTCACCCGGCGGGAAAGAGTGCCGTATCGACGGTGACCTCGAACGGCGCGGGAAGGTGCATCTCATCGCCGTACTTCACGGTCTCGAGCACCCTGTACAAACCACCCGCCGGCTCTCCGTACAGGGTTGCGGTCGGCTTTCCGGAGTGCCAGGGATCCAACAGAAGGTACAACGGCACACCGGCTGCCGCGTAGCCGTTCAGCTTCTCGATGCGATCATGATTCGCGTTGGAGCTGGAGGTGATCTCGACGATCAGCCGGGCCACGTCAGCTGTCCGGCGCTCACGCGGACGCGGCAGCAGCTTCTTGGGGATGACGGCCAAGTCAGGAACGAACAGCCCCTGCCTGCCGGGAACGGTCAGCCCTTGGGTCTGGTAGATCCCCCAGTCCCGGGGGATGACGGTGTACAGCAGGCGCTGAAGCTCGTCCGCTGTGTCGTTGTGGTCGCTCTCCGGCGGTGGTGCCACGGTGACGATCCCCTCGATGATCTCCACCTTGCAGCCCTCCGGGGCGTTCGTCCGCTCCCAGATCCTCAGTGCCTCTTCCCAGCCTGATGCATCAGCTCGGTGGGGGCGCTCAGCGAATACTGCTGCCATGGTGTGCTCCTCTATCGGTACGTCACCGATCCCAGCATGCCGAACGGGACCGGTGCAGGTCCACCGATCCCGTTCACCCGTACGGGAAAACCGCAGGTCAGGCGATACGTTCCCGCACCACCGGGGTGGCGGCGAAGGCCGTGTCCTCGGGGCCGACGAGGACGCCGCCGTCGAGGGCCTCCAGGGCGTAGGGGAACTTCTCGGGGGTGTCGGTGTGCAGGGTCAGCAGGGGCTGGCCGGCGGTGACCGTGTCGCCCGGCTTGGCGTGCATTTCGATGCCCGCGCCCGCCTGGACCGGGTCCTCCTTGCGGGCGCGGCCGGCGCCCAGGCGCCAGGCGGCGAGGCCGACGGCGTAGGCGTCGAGGGTGGTGAGGGTGCCGGAGGAGGAGGCGGCGACGACATGCTGTTCGCGGGCGACCGGGAGGGCCGCGTCGGGGTCGCCGCCCTGGGCGGAGATCATGCGGCGCCAGTGGTCCATGGCGGAGCCGTCGGCCAGCGCCTTGGCCGGGTCGGCGTCCTTGAGGCCGGCCGCGTCGAGCATTTCCCGGGCGAGGGCGAGGGTGAGGTCGACGACGTCCTGGGGGCCGCCGCCGGCCAGCACCTCGACGGATTCCCGGACTTCGAGGGCGTTGCCGGCCGTCCGGCCGAGCGGGGTGGCCATGTCGGTGAGCAGGGCGACCGTCCGCACCCCGTGATCGGTACCCAACTCGACCATGGTGGAGGCCAGTTCGCGGGCGTCATCGAGGTGCTTCATGAAGGCGCCGGAGCCGACCTTGACGTCCAGGACGAGGGAGCCGGTGCCCTCGGCGATCTTCTTGGACATGATCGAGGAGGCGATGAGCGGGATGGACTCGACGGTGCCGGTGACATCGCGGAGCGCGTAGAGCTTCTTGTCGGCGGGCGCCAGTCCGTCGCCGGCGGCACAGATGACCGAGCCGACGTCGCGCAGCACGTCCAGCATCTCGGCATTGGAGAGCGTCGCGCGCCAGCCGGGGATGGCCTCCAGCTTGTCGAGGGTGCCACCGGTGTGACCCAGACCCCGGCCGGAGAGCTGCGGGACGGCCGCGCCGCAGGCGGCGACGAGCGGGGCGAGCGGGAGGGTGATCTTGTCGCCGACGCCGCCGGTGGAGTGCTTGTCGGCGGTGGGGCGGGGCAGGGACGAGAAGTCCATGCGCTCACCGGAGGCGATCATCGCGGCCGTCCAGCGGGCGATCTCCGTGCGGTTCATGCCGTTGAGGAAGATGGCCATCGCCAGGGACGACATCTGCTCGTGGGCGACCTCGCCGCGGGTGTAGGCGTCGATGACCCAGTCGATCTGAGCGGGGGTCAGCTCGCCGCGGTCGCGCTTGGTACGGATGACGGAGATGACGTCCATGGACGGTTCCTTTCGAACGGGTAGGTCCGTTCTACACGCATAGACGTGGGGGTGGCCAGGGGCGGCGGGCGGCCGCCCCTGGGGGCGGCCCCTGGCGGCAGCCCCTGGGCGCGGTGTGCTGCATCCGGTCGGCGAAGCGGCCTGTCGCGAGCAGTGGCGGGAAGGACACGGGGGATGGGTTCTGAGCCGTGGGGCTCAGAACCCATCCCCGGGTTCCCTGCGTAAGGTTCGTCGCTACTTCGGCTCCAGGTCCCTGCTCCGGCCCCAGGCCCTTACTTCGGCTCCAGCTCCTTGCAGTCGATCGACCGCTTCTTCAGTTCGTCGTGGGTGCTGTTCTTGTCTCCGCTGGTCGCGCCCGCGCACAGGTTGCGGGGGGAGTTGGGCGCGGTCAGGCCGACCTCCACCTGGGCGTTCCACTTGGCGTCCTTGTCGCCGTCCGGGTCGTAACCGTTCCCGTTCGCGTCGGCGTTCGGGTTCACCAGGTGGCCGCGCTGCTCGATCGCGCCGCGGCGTCGCTGCCCGGTGGCGTCGATCGTGACCTCCTGCCGGTAGCGGGTCGCCTGGATGATGTCCTCGGGGTTGATGTGCCGGATCGCGGCCCATTCCTCCTGGCTGCGGAAATGATCGAGGTCGGAGCCCGGGGTGATCTGGTCCGGAAGGTAGATCATGTTGCCCTGTCCGCGGATGTCATAGACCCAGCCCTCGTAGACATCGGTTCTGGTGCCGTCCTCGTTGGTGCGCACGTTGCCCGTCGGCTGGAGGGCGAACGTCTGGGCCGGGTCGGGATCGGCGCTGGTGCTGATGTAGCCGGAGTCCTGGTTCCCGGTGCCCCCGTGCAGGTGACGCGGCAGGTCGTAGTTCGTGCCCCTGGAGGTGAATCCGTCACGGAACACCTCGTTCGGATCGCGGGTGGATCCCTGGATGATCGGTTCCCCGCGATAGACGACGCCCGGCACCTTCCTGCTGGTGTCCAGGTCCTTCTGGTGTATCTCCACCTTGCCGTCGCTGTTCCGCATCGCCTGTGCGGGGCCCGCGGTCCCCACGAGGGCGCCGCCCGCGACGGAGATCATCGCAACGAAAGTGATCAGTACGCGGTACAGGGAGGTGCGGCCTTCGGTGCGCCCACCTCGTGTCATAGCCGTACTCGGTCTCGTCATTGGGTTCTTTCTGTCCGGTGCCGGCCGATGGCCGATCGCACTTCGCGAATTTCCTCGGCGCCGATTCCCCGATCGGCTGTGCGGGCAATTCAACGAAGCGACGCAACGACCCGTCTACGAAATCCTGGTAAGACTGCGGAAATCCGAATTGTCCGTAGTGGGGACCGTTGTTCAGAACCTCTCCACCACGAGCTTCCAGGACATCGACCACGAGCCCGGAGGCGTACGACCACAGGCTTGGCGGCCTTTTTTACGCCTCCGCCGGAAGCCGCAGCCCGCTGCCCTCGCCACCGATGTCGTGATGACCGGGACCTTCATCGGCATCGGGCCCGTCATCGTCCGGCACGGGCAGGCGCGCGCCCCGGCTCTCCGCCACCCGGCGCACGTCGACGAGGGAGCTGAGCAACTCCACGGCCAGCAGGTGAATTTCCCCGGGAGTCCACGTCCGGGCGGCAAGGATGCGGCACGCTTCCTCGATGAGTTCGCCGGCGGAGTCGAGCTGCGCCGCCTCCATCTCGTCGGCGATACGGGACACGTAGCCGGACCCGTCGCCTACGAGGAAGCACGGGCTCCCGTCCGCGCTCGGCCAGGGCAGTAGCCGCGGCGTATCGGTTGGGGGCATCAGCCTGCCGCCTTCATACCGTGAATCCAGCGGGGGCCGGCCTCGGCTCCGTACGTCACGGGCAAGGAGCCGGCGGACCGATGGCGTCCGCGCGAGGGCAGTACCAGCTGCAACAGCGGCGCGACCGCTCTCGCGATGGTGTGGGGCATGTCGTCAATCTCCCAGGGGTTGGTGGCCAGGCCCCCGACGCATGCCGCTCATGCAGCGTCGCGGGGGGTGTGCTCGCCGCCACGCTTCCGCGTTTGGCGGGGCGTTCCTACTCCGCTCCGCGACCGTTGGACACGGAGATGACGTACCGCGTGAAGCGTGCCCAACGTCCTTAGGGGTACTTGTGAACGAAGCACTACGCCGCGCCCTGCTGCAGGCGCACCTGACGGATCGCCAATTAGCCGAGAGGTGTGGCGTCGACATCAAGACCGTCGGCCGATGGATCACCGAGACCGGACGCGTTCCCCACGCCCGGCACCGGTGGGCCGTCTGCGAGGCACTCGGAGAGGACGAGGCGGTGTTGTGGCCAACAGCCGCAAGGAAAGCGATAAAGGTTGGTCCCGACCGCGAGGTCGTTTCCGTCTATCCGTACCGGTCCGGCTGCCCCGCCTCGCTGTGGCGATCTCTGATCACCAAGGCAGAGCGTGAGCTTACCTTCGCGGGTTATACCAACTACTTTCTGTGGCTCGAACAAGCACGGTTCGGCACAGCATTACAGCGGAAAGCCGCCCAGGGGTGCCGAGTTCGGTTTCTTCTCGGTAGTCCCGACAGCGACCTCACGCGTTCACGCGAGCGCGATGAAGATGCCGCACTCACCTTGTCGACACGTATTCGCGTGACACTCGCCGAGCTGGAGAAGATCAGAAGGCAACCAGGAATTGATGCGAGATTCAGCGATGGGCACGCGCACCTGTCGGTGTTCCGCTTCGATGACGACATGATCGTTACGCCGCTGCTGACACACAGTGTCGGGCACGATGCCCCCACACTGCATCTACGGCGCCACCAGGACGACGGCATGTTCGACCGCTTCGCCTCGCACGTGGAAGAACTATGGGGCAGGGGAAATCCGGTGTGGGAAAGCAGCGGCAATGGGTAGGCGCGACTACGAGAACGACCCTCATGCTCCCGCCGCGAACAGCTTGGTTCCGGCGGCGTCGGCGATCGTGGTCGATGACTCCGGGCGCGTCCTGCTTCAGCGTCGACGCGACAATGACATGTGGGCACTTCCCGGTGGCGCCATGCAGATTGGCGAGTCACTTCCGGAGTGCGCCATTCGGGAGACCCGCGAAGAGACCGGGTTCCATGTCGAGATCGTGGGAATCGTCGGCACCTACACCAACCCCCATCACGTGTTCGCCTACGACGATGGCGAAGTGCGGCAAGAGTTCTCCATCTGCTTCCTGGCGAGACCCCTGGGAGGCCAACTCGCAGTGTCCGAAGAGTCGACGGACGTCCGATGGTTCGAGCCCGGAAAAATCGACGCGCTCCCGATGGTCGACAGCATCCGAAAGCGCCTGAACGACTGGCGGGATGGCGAGATGCCGGCGGCTCGGTAGGCGACACACGGGAGGTGCATCTTCCCATCCTCTCCGGCCGTCGCGTCTGGAATTTGCGGAGCCGTCACTGAACAGCGGTTGAGGTTGTTGCGACGGTGACGGTGGGGGGAACTGGCGCAGGCCTGAGGTCAGTCCGGTGCCGTGGTCGTCTTCAGCCAGTGCAGGTACGCATCCGCCCCGGCGACGATCGGAATTGCGGAGACTTCCGGGTTTCGCCAGGAGTGATGCTTGAGCAGATGCGCCTCGACCTCGTCGTACCGGTCGGCGCGGATCTTGAGGACCAGCTGCCATTCCTCGCCCGAGCCGAACTCGCCCTGGTGCCAGAACACGGACCCGACCGGCCCAACGATCTGCGCCCCGGCTGCGAGACGTGCTGAGACAACCGACTGCGCCAGCTTCACAGCCGCTTCGCGGTTCTCCGTTGCCGTGGACACCTGAAGGAAGTCAGTCATGCGGCGACTGTAGCGGCGCACCGGCAGACCGTGGGCGCCGCTACAAGTGGCTATCGCGGGCCGAGAGCACCTTCGACGGCACCAGCAGATCGTCGCCGTAGCAAACAGAGTTGACGTCCAGAGGCGACTCCGGTCTCCTGCTGCGATGTCTGATCTTCGCATTCAGCAGCCGGTCGGGGACGTCGCCCTCAAGTACTGGCAGCACGTCCATAACGTGATCATTCCTACGCACCTCCTCTCGCTGGAGGAGGTGCGGGAGCGGGCACACAGACACCACTTGGAGGTCGCGTACGTCGGTTGCGAGCTCGTCGGGTGCAGCACGGTGCGTCCGCCTGCCGAGGGCACGCTGACGGCCACGGTGATTGCCCGGGTGCTCGAAGGTCATCGTGGTCAGGGGTTCGGGGAGGAGCTGTATGCGCGCGGGATCGGCCGGGCGCGGGAGCTCGGGGCCCAGGTGATCGAGACCGTCGTGCTGTCCTCCAACGAGGACGGGCTGCGGTTCGCGCTCAAGCACGGGTTCGTCGAGACCGAGCGATATCTGCTGCCGGGCGACAGCATTCCGTGGATCGACCTGCGGCTTGCGCGGTCCTGATGCTTCTGCAGCCCGGGTGGAGCCCGCCGGCTCGAGGCTCCCGGCTCCCCCGACGGCCCCGTCACCCCCTCAAATGCCCCGCCCCGAACGCGTCCGGCAGCAGCTCCGACAGCGGGCGGATGCCCGCCGCCGTGTCGACCAGGAGGTCCGGCCCGCCGTGTTCCCACAGGAGCTGGCGGCAGCGGCCGCACGGGACGAGGAGGTCGCCGGTGCGGTCGACGCAGGTGAAGGCGGTCAGGCGGCCGCCGCCAGTGGCGAACAGGGCGGAGATCAGGCCGCATTCGGCGCACAGGCCGAGGCCGTACGAGGCGTTCTCGACGTTGCAGCCGGTGAGGGTGCGGCCGTCGTCCACGAGGGCGGCTGCGCCCACGGGGTAGCCGGAGTACGGGGCGTAGGCCCGGGACATCGCGTCCCGGGCCTGCCGCCGTAGCGACTCCCAGTCGGGAGGTGTGCTCATGCCGAAGCCTCGCTCCGCGAGGCCTCGCACTCGCTCGGCGCACACTTCTGAACGGTTCCCTCGCTACGCTCGCTCACTTACCTTGGCCTCTTCTGTAGATCTTGCCGATGGCCTTCGGTGGCCGCAGGCGCTGCGCGGCCAATGAGAGCACCAACAGGGTGGCGATGTACGGGGCAACGCCGACGATCTCCAGCGGAACCGTTCGGGTGGTGGCGTACCAGACGGCGAGCAGCGCGGCCGCGGCCAGGCTGATCACCGCCTGGGTGCGCTGTCCGCCGCGCAGCTTCCACACCGCCAGGCCGACCAGCAGCACGGCGAGCAGGAGCAGCAGCGCGTGGACGGTGGGGCCGCCGCCGCGCAGCTGGAGCGCGTCCATGAAGCCGAACAGGCCGGCGCCCATGGCGACGCCGCCCGGCCGCCAGTTGCCGAAGATCATGGTGGCGAGGCCGATGTAGCCGCGGCCACCGGTCTGGCCGTCCTGGTAGATGTGCACGTAGATCGCGAGGAACGCGCCGCCGAGGCCGGCCAGCGCGCCGGAGACGGCGACGGCCGCGTACTTGTAGCGGTAGACGTTGACGCCCAGCGATTCGGCCGCGATCGGGCCCTCGCCGCAGGAGCGCAGCCGCAGGCCGAAGGAGGAGCGCCACAGGACGAAGAAGGTGAGTACGAACAGCGCGGCGGTCAGCAGGGTCAGCCAGGAGACGTTGGTGACCAGGGAGCCGAGGATGCCGGCCACGTCGGAGACCAGGAACCAGTGGTGCTGCTCGACGGAGAAGAGCCATTCGGACAGGCCGTGGACGGTGAACGTCGGCATGTCGGGCATCGGCGGTGATTGTTTGTCGTTACCGCCGGCGGCTGCCGCCGCGCTGCCGTCCGCGCCGAACCACAGCTTGGCGAGGAACTGGGTCAGGCCGAGTGCCATGATGTTGATGGCGACGCCGGAGATGATGTGGTCGACACCGAAGGTGACGGTGACGACGGCGTGCAGCAGTCCGCCGAGCGCGCCACCGATGACGCCGGCCAGCGCCGCGGCCCAGGGGCCGTGCTCCCAGCCGACCGCGCCCGCGGAGAAGGCGCCGAGCATCATCATGCCTTCGAGGCCGATGTTGATGACGCCGGAGCGCTCGGACCACAGACCGCCGAGGCCGGCCAGGCCGATCGGCACGGCGGCGTTGAGCGCGGCGGTGTACTGGCCCGATTCGGTCAGGTTGTTGGCGCCGGTGACGATCCGCAGCAGGGACAGCAGGATGAGGCCGCCGGAGATGATCAGCAGGACCTTGGGGTAGCTGAGCTTGGCCCGGGAGGTCTTCGGCTTCTGGGGCCGGCCGGTGCTCTGGCCGACCGGAGCCGTGAGGTTCGTAGTCATGCGGACACCTCCGCCTTCTCGGTCTTACGGGCCTGCGCGGCGAGCTGCTCGCCGACCTGCCGCTGCTGGAGTCTGAGGCCGTAGCGCCGCACGAGTTCGTAGGCGACGACGACGCACAGGACGATGACGCCCTGCATCACGCCGACGATCTCCTGCTGGTAGTCCTCGAATTCGAGCTGGGTGCCGGTGCGTTCGAGGAAGCCCCACAGCAACGCGGCGACGGCCATCCCGACCGGGTGGTTGCGGCCCAGCAGCGCGATGGCGATGCCGGTGAAGCCGATGCCGATGGGGAAGTCGGTGCCGTAGTTGTACGAGGTCCCGAGCAGCGTCGGCATGCCGATCAGGCCCGCGGCGCCGCCGGAGAGCAGCATGGAGGTGACGATCATCCGCTTGACGCTGACGCCGCCCGCCTCGGCCGCGGATTCGGACTGGCCGACCGTACGCAGGTCGAAGCCGAAGCGGGTGCGGTTGAGCACGAACCAGTACGCGAAGCCGACGACGACCGCGATGACGAGGAAGCCGTCGAGGGGAGCGGGCGTGGTGGGGATGGTGAAGAAGTGGCTGGAGGCCGGGAGGTTCGGCGTGTGGAAGAGGTTGCCGTCCTTGACCGCGAGCCGGCCGTCCTGGAGGAAGTAGCCGATCACCGCGGCCGCGATGGCGTTCAGCATGATCGTGGTGATCACCTCGCTGACGCCGCGGGTGGTCTTCAGCACGCCCGCGATGCCCGCCCAGACCGAGCCGACCAGCATCGCGACGAGGATGATCAGCGGGATCTGGAGGAAGCCGGGGAGCGTCAGCGCACCGCCGACCACCGCCGCGAAGAACGCCGCGATCCGGTACTGGCCGTCGACGCCGATGTTGAAGAGGTTCATCCGGAAGCCGATGGCGACGGCCAGCGCGGACAGGTAGTACGGGACCGCCTTGTTGATGATCCAGACCTGGCTGTCGCTCTTGGAGCCGAAGTCGGCCATCACCGCGTAGGCGTGGAGCGGGTCCTTGCCGGTGGCCAGGATGATCACCGAGGTGATGAGCAGCGCGGCGACGATCGCCAGGACCGGGGCGGCGATGCCCAGGATCAGCTTGTTCTTGTCGAGCTTTTTCACTCGGACTCCCCCTCCTGGGACGGGCGCGGCTCCGGGTCCGCGGCGGTGTCGCTGCCGGAATGGGTGAGGTGGCCGCTGGCGGCGCCGGTCATGGCCGAGCCCAGCTCCTCCGGGGTGATGGTGGCGGGGTCCGCGTCCGCGACGAGCCGGCCGCGGTACATCACCCGCAGGCCGTCGGACAGGCCGATCAGCTCGTCCAGGTCGGCCGAGATCAGCAGGACGGCGAGACCTTCGCGGCGGGCGGCGCGTATCTGGTCCCAGATCTGCGCCTGGGCGCCGACGTCCACGCCCCGGGTGGGGTGCGCGGCGATCAAGAGCTTGGGGTGGTGGCTCATCTCGCGGCCGACGATCAGCTTCTGCTGGTTGCCGCCGGAGAGCGAGGCCGCGGTGACCTCGATGCCGGGGGTGCGGACGTCGTACTCGGCGACGATGCGCGCGGTGTCGGCACGGGCGGCCTTCAGGTCGAGCAGCCGGCCCTTGGCGTTGGGCTTCTCGGTCACGTGCCCCAGGATGCGGTTCTCCCACAGCGGGGCCTCCAGCAGCAGGCCGTGCCGGTGGCGGTCCTCGGGGATGTAGCCGATGCCGTCCTCGCGCCGGGCGCGGGTGGGCCGATGGCTGATGTCGACGCCGTCCAGCGTGATGGTCCCGCCGTCGGGGTCGCGCATGCCCATGATGGCCTCGACCAGTTCGGCCTGGCCGTTGCCCTCCACGCCCGCGATGCCCAGGACTTCGCCCTTGCGGATGGTCAGCGACACCTCGTCCAGGACGGTGCGCTCCACCCCCTCGGCGTCGGCGGTGCTCAGCCGCAGCCCGTCGACCTTCAGCATCTCCACGTCCGTGACGGTGGACTCGCGGGTCTGCGGCGAGGGCAGTTCGCTGCCGACCATCAGCTCCGCGAGCTGCTTGGGCGTGGTCTCGCCGGGGACGACGGAGGCGACGGTGGTGCCGCGCCGGATGACGGTGATGTCGTCGGCGACCGAGAGCACCTCGCCCAGCTTGTGGGAGATGAAGATGACGGTCAGCCCCTCGGCCTTGAGCTCCCGCAGGTTGTCGAAGAGCGCGTCGACCTCCTGCGGGACGAGGACCGCGGTCGGCTCGTCGAGGATGAGGGTGCGGGCACCGCGGTAGAGGACCTTGAGGATCTCCACGCGCTGGCGGTCGGCGACGCCGAGGTCCTCGACGAGGACGTCGGGGCGGACACCGAGGCCGTAGCGGTCGGAGATCTTGATGATTTCGGCGCGGGCCTTGCCGCCGATGCCGTGCAGCTTCTCGCCGCCGAGAACGACGTTCTCCAGGACGGTGAGGTTGTCGGCGAGCATGAAGTGCTGGTGCACCATGCCGATGTTGCGGGCGATGGCGTCGGCCGGGCTGTGGAAACTGACCTGGTCGCCGTCGATGCTGATGGTGCCCTCGTCCGGCTTCTGCATGCCGTAGAGGATCTTCATCAGCGTGGACTTGCCCGCGCCGTTCTCGCCGACCAGCGCGTGCACGGTGCCGCGGTGGATGGTGATGTCGATGTCGTGGTTGGCGACGACTCCCGGGAACCGCTTGGTGATCCCGCGGAGTTCCACCGCCGGTGCTGCGGCGGGGGCGCTGTCTGCCTGGGGGCTGCTGGACGCTTTGATGGCGCACTCTCCTCGGGGGACAGGGAGTGGTACGAAGGAGCGGGGAGGAGAAGATATCGCGCCAACTCCACGCTACGCGCGTAGTGTTGACGCCGGAAAAAGCCGAAATACCTGCCGGGTTTCTCCGGCGAACAGGCCCGGCGCGGCGGCGTGGTGGCCGCCGCGCCGGACCGGATCGCAGAGGCCCTGCTACTTGGCGGGGGTGTCGCTGACCTTCACCTGACCCGACGCGATCTTCTGCTTCGCCGCGTCGATCTTGGCCTGGATGTCCTTGATGAAGCCGCCCGAGGTGGACAGCCGCACGCCGTTGTCCTTGAGCGTGTAGCTCTTGGTACCGGTCAGCGGCTTCTTGTCGTGCACGCTCTTGACCAGGTCGTACACCGCCACGTCGACGTTCTTCATCACCGACGTGAGGATCGAGCCCTTGTACTGGGCCAGGCCCGGCTGCAGGTACTGGTCGGAGTCGACGCCGATCGCCCAGGTGCCCTTCTTGCCGGCGACCGTCTCGATCGAGCCGTTGCCGGACTGGCCCGCCGCGGTGTAGATGACGTCGATGCCGGCGTCGAGCATGCCCTTGGCCTTGCCCTTCGCGGCGGCCGGGTCGTTGAAGCCCTTGTCGTCGTTGGCGTAGAGGTACTCGGAGGTGACCTTCGCCTTGGCGTCGGTGTCCTTGACGCCCTGCTCGAAGCCGGCCTGGAACTTCTGGATCAGCGCGTTGTTCACACCGCCGATGAAGCCGACCTTGTGGGTCTTGCTCTTCAGCGCGGCGGCGACACCGGCGAGGTAGGAGGCCTCGTTCTCGGCGAAGACCATGCCGTAGACGTTCTTGGCCTGGGAGGGGGAGTCGACGACGCCGAAGGTGGTCTTCGGGAACTGCTTGGCGACCTTGTTGACGGACTTGCCGTAGTTGAAGCCGACGCCCACGACGGGGTTGAAGCCCGCCTCGGCCAGCGAGGTCAGCCGCTGCTCGCGGTCCGCCTCGGTCTCGCCGTTCTTGGCGGTCATCATCTTGGACTTCACGCCGAGGTCCTTCTCGGCCTTGTCCGCGCCACGGGCCGCCGCCTCGTTGAACGAGTGGTCGTCGCGACCGCCGACGTCGAAGGCGAGGCCGAGGCCCTTGTCCTTGCCACCGGACTCGGTGGACGAGGCGCCGCAGGCGCTCAGCGAGAGCGTGAGGGCCGCGGTGGCTATGCCCGCGGCAGCGATCTTGGTTACCCGGTGCACGAGGGCCCCTTCGACTCGTAGCGCCCCCTTTGGCGCTGGCTTGAGGGAGATTAACGCGCGTAGACCGGGTGCAAAACCCTCCACTGCGTGGACGTTATCGATTCGAGGCGTAGGACCCCTTCGCGTAACACGGCCGGGCGATTGGGGCAGCCCGTCCCGATCCTCGTAGGAACGGGACGATATGGGAACTTTGCGATCGGAGGCGTGTTATCCGTAGTCGATCTTGAGTGCCGGGACGGCACGCTCAGTCCGCGAGGTCCCCGTCGAGAAGAGCCGCGGCCGTGAAGAGTTCGACGCCCACCTTGATCGCGTGCTCGTCGACGTCGAAGTCGCCGCGGTGCAGGTCGCGGCGGGTCGTCTCGGCGGGTGGGTGGACGCCGAGACGGGCCATGGCGCCGGGGACGTGTTCGAGGTACCAGGAGAAGTCCTCGCCGCCGAGGGACTGCTCGGTGTCCTCCACGGCGCCCTCGCCGCGGCGGGCGGCCATCGCGGAGTGCAGCAGCTGGACGGTGACCGGCTCGTTGACCACCGGCGGCACCCCGCGGACGTAGGTGATCTGCGACTTGGCGCCGTGCAGCGTGGCGACCTCGTCGATCGCCGCATGGACCAAGTCCGGGGCCTGCCGCCAGGCGTCGAGGTCGAGGCAGCGGACGGTGCCGGAGAGTTCGGCGTGCTGCGGGATCACGTTGCAGGCGTGGCCGGAGGCCAGGCGGCCCCAGGTGACCGCGAGCCCGGCGCGGGCGTCGACCCGGCGGGAGAGCAGCGCCGGGACGTCGAGGGCGACCCGGGACGCGGCGGTGACCATGTCGGTGGTCAGGTGCGGGCGGGCGGTGTGGCCGCCGGGGCCGTCGAGTCCGACCTCCAGACGGTCACAGGCGGAGGTGATCGCTCCCACCCGCAGCCCGATCCGGCCGGCGTCGACGCGCGGATCGCAGTGAACGGCGAGGATCCGGCCGACGCCGTCCAGGACGCCGGACTCGATCGCGTCGGAGGCACCGCCGGGCAGCACCTCCTCGGCAGGCTGGAAGATCAGCCGGACCGGGCGCGGCAGGGCGCCGGTGCGGGCGAGCTCGGCGAGGACCAGGCCGGCGCCGAGGACGACGGTGGTGTGGACGTCGTGGCCGCAGGCGTGCGCCCGGCCGGAGATCGTCGAGGCGTAGTCGACGTTCTTGGTGTCGGGGATGGGCAGGGCGTCGATGTCCGCGCGCAGGGCCAGCAGGGGGCGGGTGGGGTCGGCGGCGACGGCCTGCCCGCCGGCCGTGGCGTCCGGGGTGCCGATGTCACACATCAGGCCCGTTCCGGTGGCCAGTACCCGGGGGCGCAGCCCGGCCCGTTCCAACCGGTCCTTGATCGCCGCGGTGGTCCGGAGCTCCTGGTTGCCGAGCTCGGGATGCATGTGCAAGTCACGCCGGAACAGGCTGAGTTCGGCGCGCAGCGCGTCGGGGAGCGCGCCGGGGAGCTGGTCCCCGGCGGGGGTGCGGGCGGGACCGGTATCGCGGGACATCACATGGTTCACCTGGGGAAGGTTACGGGCCCGGGTGGGGCAACTGTCCCTCGATCAACAAAAGTTCAGCCCGTTAGGGGAAGAAAATCTAGGCCGCTCGGCGCATGGACGGTTTATGCGAAGGGTATGCAGTAAGGCTTCGTGCGCGGTGCCGCCGTCCTCGGCCGGTCGCCGGCCGCTGTCTCGGCCGCCGTCCTCAGCCGGCCGCCATCTGCTGGGTGAACGGCAGCCGCTGGACGTCGCGGGCGGTGCCGGTGACCCCGTCGAGGAAACCCTGGGCGCGCGGTGAGGCGTGGGCGGTCAGCCACTGCGGATCGATGTCGCAGACCGCGACCTTGACCTCGGTGCCCAGCAGGGCGAGCGGCAGGGTGTGCACCACGGTGGAGGGGAAGCTGACGATCAGCCGTCCGATCGGGCCGCGCCGGGCGATCAGCTCCAGCGGCAGGTCCGGGCGGACGACCTCCAGGCCGGTTTCGTCGGACAGCCGTCTCAGCTTTTCGGTGCTCTCCTTGCGGTGCGCGAAGTAGCGCGTGGCGTCGTGCGTACGGGCCAGGGCGCCGACCGCGGCCAGATAGCGGTCGGCGTCCACGACGCCGGTCTCCACCAGCGAGGTGCCGACGATGTCGGCGGCGCGGGTGAGCCGGGGCGGGCCGAAGCGGCCGCGGGTCCAGGCGAAGTCGTTGGCGGTGACCTCGACGCCGGGCGGCACCTCGACGGGCATGGAGCTGAACAGGCCGACGGTGCGCCGGCCGCCCTCGGGCGCGGGGGTGAGCCGGCGCCGGGCGGTGGCCGAGAACGGCGCGAAGGCCAGGTCCCGGGCGCCGCGCCCGCTGCCGTTGCGGTGCCAGCGCACCAGCCGTTCGCCGCGGGCGAGTTGGGAGATGAACTCCATGGTGGCGGTGCCGTCGTCGACGACGACCAGATCGCGCGCCTTGGTGAGGGTGAGCAGCAGCTGCACGTAGCGGGAGAACGGGTCGCCGATGACGACGCGCCGGGCGCGGCGCAGCAGCGGGGTGAGCCCGCCGATGGTGCGCACCGGGGCGGTGGGGCCGCCGCGGGCCTCCTCCCAGCGCACCGCATGGCCTTCGTCGCGGGCGAGTTCGGCCATCCGGCGCAGCTGGCCGCGGGTCATCGGGTCGTGCGGGGAGAGCACGACGACGGTGAGTGCGGTGGCCTGTGCCGTGTGCGCCCATTCCAGGACGTTCAGCAGCTGCACCGGGCTCTCGACGAAGGCGAGGGTGCCCCTGCCCCGGGCGGCCGGGTCCTTGCCGTCGCCGGCGGTCCGGTGGCGCTGGCGCGGGACCCCCCGGAGACGGCGGGCGGGAGTATCCGCCGTCTCCGGGGGCGGGGCCTCGGCACCGGGCGTGACGGGCACGGCGCGGGCCCCTTCAGGTGAGCTCACCTTGGCTCCCGTCGGTTCGTCGGGTGGTGCTCAGACGGTGGCCGGCTCGGCGGCCTCGGCCTCGGCGACCACACCGGTGACGCGGCGCAGCTTCTTCATCGGGCCGAGCTCGGACTCGTAGACCTTCTTGACGCCGTCACCGAGGGACTCCTCGATGGTGCGGATGTCGCGGACCAGGCGGGACAGGCCGCCGGGCTCGACGGAGGCGGCCTGGTCGGAGCCCCACATGGCGCGGTCGAGGGTGATGTGGCGCTCGATGAAGGTGGCGCCGAGGGCGACCGCGGCGAGGGTGGTCTGCAGACCGGTCTCGTGGCCGCTGTAGCCGATCGGGACGTTGGGGTACTCGTCCTGCAGCGTGTTGATCATGCGCAGGTTGAGCTCCTCGGCCTTGGCCGGGTAGGTGCTGGTGGCGTGGCAGAGCAGGATGTTGTCGCTGCCCAGGACCTCGACGGCGTGCCGGATCTGCTTGGGGGTGGACATGCCCGTCGAGAGGATGACGGTGCGGCCGGTGGCGCGCATGGCGCGCAGCAGCTCGTCGTCCGTGAGCGAGGCGGAGGCGACCTTGTAGCAGGGCACGTCGAACTTCTCCAGGAAGGCGACGGACTCGACGTCCCACGGGGAGGCGAACCAGGCGATGCCGCGCTTCTTGCAGTACTCGTCGATGGCGCGGTAGCCGTCCTCGTCGAACTCCACGCGGTGGCGGTAGTCGATGTAGGTCATCCGGCCCCAGGGGGTGTCGCGCTCGATGTCCCACTGGTCGCGGGGGGTGCAGATCTCCGGGGTGCGCTTCTGGAACTTCACCGCGTCGCAGCCGGCGTCGGCGGCGGCGTCGATCAGCGCGAAGGCGTTCTCCAGGTCGCCGTTGTGGTTGATGCCGATCTCACCGGTGACGTAGACGGGGCGGCCGGGGCCGGCCTCGCGGTTGCCGAGGGTGCGGATGCGGGAGTTGCTGCTCATGGGGAGATTCCTTCGTGTTGATCAGGGTGTGCGGGGTGGGGTCTGGGGTGATGGCCGGGGGCGGATGGGGCGGTGAGGAGGGCGGTTACAGGGACGGGCCCAGCAGCCAGGCGGCGATCTCGCGGATGGCGCCGCTGCCACCGGGCGTCGCGGTGACGGCGCGGGCCGCGCCGCGCACCACGTCGTGCGCGCCGGCGACCGCAACGGGCCAGCCGACGAGGTCGAAGCACGGGAGGTCGTTGACGTCGTTGCCGACGTAGAGCACGCGCTCGGGCGCGATGCCGGCCTCCTCGCACCACTGCTTGAGGGCGAGGTCCTTGCGGTCGATGCCGTGCAGGACGGGCACCTGGAGCTTGCGGGCCCGTGCGGCGACGACCGGGTTGGTCTCGGTGGAGAGGATCAGCAGCTTCAGCTCCGCCTTGCGCAGCGCGGCGACGCCGAGGCCGTCGCCGCGGTGGACCGCGACGATCTCCCGTCCGTCGGAGTCGATCAGCACCCGGTCGTCGGTCTGGGTGCCGTCGAAGTCGAGGACGACGGCGTCGATGTCGTCACGGGTGGGGAGCGCGCCGGGGCGCGGGGCGTCCAGCAGCGGGGCCAGCGCGCGGGCGCGGGCGAGATCGTGCGGGTCGTCGATCTCCAGCACCCGGGCGGGGTCGGTGCGGACGAGCTCGGTGCGGCCGAAGAAGCGGTGGCCGCTGGTGCGGAAGCCGGCCGCGTCCATGGCGTAGGCGGCGCCGGTCTCCAGCAGGTCCTGGGGGCGGTCCTGGCGGCGCGGCCGGAAGGACTTGTCGTGGTTGACGCCGTGGCCGCCGTCGGCGGGGGCGTCGCCCTCCCCGGCGACCTGCGCCTCGGCGTCGCGCCAGACGAAGCCGTGGAAGGGGGCGACGGTCAGCGCGCTGTCCGCGCCGTCCTCGACGACCGCGGCCGCCACCCCGTCGATGTCCTCGCGGACTATGAACGGGCTGGTGCACTGGACCAGCAGCACCGCGTCGACCGTGGTGCCCTGCTCGGCCTCGTAGGCGTCCATGGCGTGCAGGACGGCGGCCTCGCTGGTGGCGGTGTCGCCCGCGATGTCGCCGGGGCGGCGGACGACGACGGCTCCGGCGCCGCGGGCGGCGGCCGCGATCCCGGCGTCGTCGGTGGAGACCACGACATCGGTGACCAGGCGGGCGGCGCGGCACTCACGGACCGCACGGGCCACCAGGGGCACGCCCCCGACGGCGGCGAGGTTCTTGGCGGGCACGCCCTTGGATCCGCCGCGGGCGGGGATGACGGCCACAACAGTGGGTGACATTGCGGGCTCCTCGGTAGGGCTCGGGCCATCGGAGGTGGCGGGCGACGGGCAGGCGGTCACAGCTGCCCCCAGCGGCGGATGGCGGGGGCGACGCGCTGGACGCCGTGGCGGTAGGCGCCGCGGGCGGCCTCGCGGACCGTCTCGCGGGCGACCCGGCGCAGTCCGCCGGTCTCCTCGGGGGCCGCGTCGTAGCCGGCGAGCGGCTCGCCGTGCGGGTCCAGGCCGTGCCGGGCGAGGATGCCGGGGAGGTAGCCGGGGGCGGTGCGGGGCGTGTAGTAGGGAGCGAGCGGCGGCAGCAGGCCGGCCTCGCGCAGCACGGTGACCCGGGCGCGGGCGGCGTCGAAGGCCCGCTCGTACTCCCCCTCGGCGGCGACCCCCTGCCGGGCCAGCCACTCCCGGTCGGGCTCCGGGCGGTGGCCGGCGTCCAGCTCGTCCCAGGAGGCCAGGCAGCCGGAGCCCAGGAAGTGGTGGTTGCCGAGGGCCTCGCGGACGCCGAGGTCGGTGAGGACGGCGGTGGGGATGCCGCGGTGCAGGGATTCCAGGGCGGCGGTGGAGCTGACCGTGACCATCAGGTCGGTGCGGTCCAGAACCTCGCCCATGTTGCCGTACACCAGGCGGCAGTTGGCCGGCAGTCCGCCGGGCGCCTTGGCGGCGAGCTTCTGGTAGGGCAGTTCCTCGATGTGGGTGGTGTGCTCGCCCGGCTTGCTGCGGAGCTTGATCAGCACCTCGCGGTCGGGGTGCGTACGGGCGTGCTCCACCGCCCGGCGCAGCAGGTAGGTACGGTCCGCGCGGCTCTCCGGGACGGAGGGCTGGGCGGCGAACACCACGGTGTAGGGGGCGTGTTCGCCGGTGTAGCGGGCGCCGCCGAGGAAGGGCAGGGCGCATTCGACGACGCTGTGGTCGTCGGCGCCGACGCCGCGGTAGACCTCGCGGAACCGGTCCGCGTCGTGCCGGGAGTTGGCGAGCACGACATCGGCGCCGTGCCGCAGCAGCAGCCCGTCGGCGAGCTTCTCGTAGACCACTCCGACGTAGCCGGTGACGACGACCGGGCGGTGCTGCCCGGTGGCGGCGTCCGGCGTCCCCGACTGCCAGGCGCGGGCCAGGCCGTGCAGCATGGCTTGCACCGCTCCGCCTACACAGGCCAGCACGATGACGTCATAGCGCGTACGGTCGACGGAACGCACGAAGTCGACGCCCCTGATTTCGCGCAGCGAGTCCGCACGGGCGCCGACTTCGTCGAGCTGGCGGACCGTGGGGGTTGCGCGGCCGCGGAGGAGGTATCCGTCGAGTCGGATGTCCGATTGGATCCGGTACGCTGTCAAAGCGCCCCATTTCCACCGGGTATCCGAGTCGGCGAGCACGGCGACTCGCGGCGTGGAAGCGGTACGTGATGGCACGTCGAAGACGCTAGGAAGGCATTCCGTTTGGCGGGCCAACTGGGCCGCAACAAAGGGTTAACAGCGGGTCGACGAATGACGAACCGGCCCGATTGTCGGCCTGGTTAACCATCCCGCCATTCTTCGTTCACCCTGGGGTCCGCACCCCGTAAAGACGAAAGCCGGACGCCGCGCCTAACGTCACCCGGGTGGTTAAGCTCTCCGTCATCGTGCCGTTCTACAACGTGCAGACATACGCGCCCGACACCCTGAAAAGCCTGGCGGCCAATGCCCGCGAGGATTTTGAATTCCTGCTCGTCGACGACTGCTCGCGCGACGAGACCCCTCAGATCCTCGCGCGCGCCGAGCGCGAGCTGCCGGGCGCCAGAGTCCTGCGGCACGAGCAGAACGGCGGGCTGGCCACCGCCCGGAACACCGGCTTGGACGAGGCCCGCGGCGAGTACGTCACCTTCCTGGACGGCGACGACTGGCTCGCACCCGGCTACTACCCCCAGCTCCTTTCGACCATCGAAGAGTTGGGGTGCGACTTCGTCCGCACCGACCATGTCCAGTGCACCGCCCGGGCGCGCAGCGTCCACCGGGTCCCGCACGGCCGCCGCGGGGTGGTGCTGGACCCGCGCACGGTGATCCTGCCCGCCGACCGCTCCACCTCCGTCGACTACGCCTTCGCCTGGGCCGGGATGTACCACCGCCGGCTGCTGGACGACGGGGTGCTGCACTTCCGGGACGGGCTGCGCACCGCGGAGGACCGCCCCTGGATCTGGCGGCTGCACCGCGAGGCGCAGTCCATGGCGGTGGTCGGACAGCTCGGCGTTTTCTACCGGCGCGGAGTGGCGTCCTCACTGACCCAGATCGGGGATGTGCGGCAATTGGACTTCATTCGCGCCTTCGATCAGGTGGTCGAGGAGACCGCACAAGATCGCGATGCGGAATTCCTGCTGCCCAAGGCGGTGCGCACCTATTGCGCGATCATTTCCCACCACCTCGGTTCGATCGAACGCTTCGAACCGCAGGTCGCCCGTAAATTGCGCGCGATGAGCGCGGCGGCCATGAAACGCATGCCGCAGGACGTACTGAAGGAAGCCCTGGATTCGATGGATGTGCAGCGCGCGTCCCGGCTGCGGCGACTGCGCCGTCGCCCTGTCCCGGCGGAGGTCGCCGCCTGATGTCCACCCGACCGCGTACCCAGATCTTCATGGCGTCCACGCTCTACGGCGCAGCGACGCTCGCCGCCGCGCTGGACGCCGACTGCTTCGCCCCGGCCGACCGGCGGCTGCTGCTGCTCAGCAACAACGCGGCGACCCCGGAGACCAGCGCCTCGCTGGACACCATGCCCGGCTTCGAGCGGCTGCGCGGCCGCTTCGACCGGGTGCTGTCCTGGAACGAGACGATCAGCCCGTTCCACCCCGGCGGCTGGTCCCCGCGCGCGGACGACGCCCCGCTGTGGGAGCGGCATCTGCGGCTGCTGTGGGGCCTGGGCGACGACCGCGTCGAGCTGGTCGTGGAGTCCATCCAGGTCAACCCGGCGTTGGCGGTCGCCCAGCTGTTCCCCGACGCGCCGATCGACGTCTACGCCGACGGCCTGATGAGCTACGGCCCGACCCGCAACAAGCTCGACCCGCTGATCGGCACCCGGATCAACCGGCTGCTGCACCTGGACCTCGTACCGGGCCTGACGCCGCTCCTGCTGACCGAGTTCGAGGTCGAGCCGCGGATCGTGCCGACCGACACCTTCCTCAAGGTGCTCTCCGAACTCTCCGACGCCAGCGGCGAGTTGGACCTGCCGGAGGGTGCCGCGCTGCTGCTCGGCCAGTACCTCTCCGCGCTGGGCATCCTCACCCCCGTGGAGGAAGAGGAGCTGCATGTGCGGATGCTGCGCGGCGCGGCCGAGCGCGGCCACCGCGAGATCGTCTTCAAGCCGCACCCGTCCGCGCCGGCCCGCTGGTCGCGGCTGCTGGAGCGGGAGGCCGAGAAGCTGGACCTGGCACTGACCGTGCTGGAGCGCCCGGTGCTGGCCGAGGTGCTCTACCAGCGGATGCGGCCCGCGCTGGTCGTCGGCTGCTTCTCCACGGCGCTGCTGACGGCGGCCACCTTCTACGGCCTGCCGACGGCGCGCACCGGCACCGGTCTGCTGCTGGAGCGGCTCACTCCGTACCAGAACAGCAACCGGATCCCGGTCACGCTCGTGGACGCGCTGGTGCCCGACCTGGGCGACCGCAGCGAGCAGCCGCGCGCCGCCGCCACCGCGGAGGGCGTCGAGGGCCTGGTGGCGGCGGTCGGCTATGCGATGCAGCACCAGATGTACCCGCAGCTGCGGCCGCACGCCGAGCGCTATCTCGCGGCCCATCTCGACCAGTTCACCTGGCGCTACTTCAAGCGCCGCCGGCTGACCGCGCTGGCGCTGCCCGGCGCGATCCCGTCCCAGCTGGCGTTCATCCCGCGCAACGCCGCCGTCCGCCGGGTCGCCCGCCAGGCGCGTGCGGTGCAGCGGCGGCTGAAGAAGCGGGCCGCGTTCGGATGACCGCCACCGAGCTGACAACCGGCGCGCCACCCGTCACGCCGGTTGCCGTCACCGCCCCGGGGCCGGCGGCGATACGGGGGCGCAGCCGTGGCAGTTCGTCGCGGCTGCGCGCCCTGGACGGGCTGCGGCTGCTCGCCGCGCTGATGGTCGCCGCGTACCACTACGGCGGGCGCAGCGGCGAGATATCCCAGGCCTGGGGCGGCTCACCCGCCCACCAATTCCCCACCCTGGCACCGCTGTTCGCCTACGGCTGTCTGGGCGTACAGATCTTCTTCGTGATCAGCGGCTTCGTCATCTGCCTCAGCGGCTGGGGCCGGACGCTGCGCGCCTTCATCGCCTCCCGCGTCTCCCGCCTCTATCCGGCGTACTGGGCCGCGATCCTCCTGATCACCGCGGTCTTCGCGCTCCCCTGGGTCGCCTACAAGGCGCTGCCGCCCAGTGAGGTGCTCACCAACCTGACCATGCTGCAGCAGCCGTTGGGCGTGGACCGGGTGCTGGGCGTGTGCTGGACCCTCTGGGCGGAGATGCGGTTCTACGCCCTCTTCGCGCTCTGCGTCGTCCTGCCGGGCGCCACCCGCAGCCGGGTGGTGCTCTTCTGCGCCGGCTGGACCCTGGCCGCCGCGCTCGCCCAGGCCGCGCACGAGCCCTTCCTCGACACCGTCCTGATGCCCGAGTACGCCCCGTTCTTCATCGGCGGCATCGGCCTGTACCTGCTGCACCGCTACGGCGCCCGCGATCCGATCGCCTGGGCGATAGTGCTGGTCAGCTGGCTGGTCGGGCAGCATTACGCGGTGGCCGGGCTCTGGCACGCGCCGTCGGCCACCGCGTTCTCCTACCGTTCGACAGTCGGCATCATCTTCGTCGTCACCCTCGGCTTCGCCCTCGTCGCGGCGGTCGCCCTGGGGCTGCTGCGCTGGGCGAACTGGCGCTGGCTGACGGTGGCGGGCGCGCTGACGTACCCGTTCTACCTCGTCCATGAACACCTGGGGTGGGTGGTCGTCCGCGCCCTGCACCACACCCTCCAACTGTCCTCGTACGCCACACTGCTCCTGACCGTAGGGCTGATGCTGCTGCTGGCGTGGCTGCTGCACCGCTTCCTGGAGCGCCCGCTCACACCCGTACTGAAGCAGGCGATCGACCCGCGCCGCTGACGGCCGGGAGGTGCCGCTCCGCGGGAATCGACGTCCAAGAACCGTGTACCGCGTAGGCATCGCATAAGGCCGGACGCCGTTGCCGGTGACTGTCACGGTCCCGGGAAAGGACCGAGATGTGCCTGATACATGACCTCGGGACGATCGCAACAGGTGCCGCTTAACGTGCGGAATGCGTGCTGTCCTCGGCACCGGACGGCTCCGGCTTCGGCACCGGAAACCGCTCGGGTCGGTCGGCACGGCGGGGACGCGGGACAGTCGGGGCCCCGGGGCGGCCGACCGGTCCGGGCGTGTCGGCGGACCGGGGGTGTCGACGGACCGGGAACCACCCTGGGACGACCATGGGACGAGGAAGCGAGCGGCAGCGTGAAGAAGGCCAAAAAGCAGCGTGGCTTCTGGCAAGAGGTGCCGATTCTCATCGGTATCGCCCTTCTCCTCGCCCTGCTGATCAAGACCTTCCTGGTGCAGGCGTTCTCGATCCCGTCCGACTCGATGCAGGACACCCTGCAGCGCGGGGACCGGGTCCTGGTGGACAAGCTGACGCCGTGGTTCGGCTCCGAGCCCCAGCGCGGCGAGGTCGTCGTCTTCCATGACCCGGGCGGCTGGCTGAACGAGACGCCGACCCCCGAGCCCAACGCCGTCCAGAAGGTCCTCAGCGCCATCGGCCTGATGCCGTCAGCGGAGGAGAAGGACCTGATCAAGAGGGTCATCGCGGTCGGCGGCGACACCGTCGAGTGCCACGGCACCGGCCCGGTCAAGGTCAACGGCAAGGCGCTGAAGGAGGATTCGTACCTCTTCCCCGGCAACACCCCCTGCGGTGACAAGCCGTTCGGGCCGGTCAAGGTTCCCGAGGGACGCATCTGGGTCATGGGTGACCACCGTCAGAACTCCCAGGACTCCCGCTACCACATGAACCTCCAGGGCAACGGCACCGTCGCGACCAAGCAGGTCGTGGGACGTGCCTTCACGATCGCCTGGCCGATCAACCGCTGGTCGTGGCTGCCGGTGCCGGACACCTTCGACCAGCCCGCGCTCAACGCGGCCGTGGCGGCGACTCCGGCGGCGCTGGGCCTCGCGGGCGCGGTGCCGATCGCCGTCCGGCGCCGCCGGCGTGGCCCCCGGCAGACCACCGAGGACACCGCGTCGCCGGCGTCACCCGCCCGCGGCGGTGGCCTCGACGCCCGCGATGATGAGCTGTAGCCCGGCCTCGAAGTTCCGCTCCATG
Source organism: Streptomyces sp. TM32 (assembly GCF_004122755.1). Lineage (NCBI taxonomy): Bacteria > Bacillati > Actinomycetota > Actinomycetes > Kitasatosporales > Streptomycetaceae > Streptomyces > Streptomyces sp. TM32. The sequence goes on along the minus strand of NZ_SDIG01000046.1, from coordinate 3,782 downwards.
TCGCCGAACATCTCCACCCCCGCCCCCGCCGCGAGGGGATAGCGCTCGCCGATCTTCCGCGCGCGGCTCTCCAGGTCGTAGGCCGGATCGCGGTCCTCCGGGCGGCGGGCCTCCGGCTCGCCCGGCTCGGGATAGACGGACTGCTCCTCGATCACCACGCCGATGGTGTAGCTGTACGCGGTCCACCACGCCCGCGCCGCCAGACTCGGCGAGAAGCCCGCCGCGGTGAGCCGGGTGAGGAGGTTGTCGAGCGGCCGGGCGTAGCTCTCGTCGGTCATCCGGGTGCCGCTGAAGACCTTGCCGCCGTCGCGGTAGCCGAGGAGTTGGCGGCGCATGCCCCGGCAGGCGCCGCGGAGGGTGTCCTGCCACCCGGGGCCGGGAGCGGCCCCCTCGCGCCCCTCCCCCAGCATCGGCGCGATCATCCGCCGGAACATCTCGGTGGCCATCTCGTCCAGCAGCTCCTGTTTGTTCTTGAAGTGCCAGTACAGCGCGGGAGCCTGGACGTTCAGCTCCTTGGCGATGCGGCGCAGGGTGAGGCCGTCGAGGCCCACCTCGTTCAGCAGCCGCAGCGCGGTGTCCACCACCTGATTCCGGTTTTCGATGCGAGAAACCATGTTGACAACTTAACACCGTTAAGGGCATCCTCGGAAGCATGGAACTTAACAACGTTAAGGACAGCGCCGGCATGGCGGACGACCTCCCCACGACCGTCGACGTACTGATCGCCGGCGCGGGCCCGACCGGCCTCGCGCTCGGCATCGACCTGGCCCGCCGCGGGGTGCGCGCCCTGGTCGTCGAGCGGCAGGACCGCCTCTCCCCCGGCGCCCGCGGCACCGGTGTGCAGCCGCGCACCCAGGAGGTCTACGAGGACCTCGGGGTGCTGGACGCGATGCGTGCGGTCGGCGGGCTCTACCCGCCGCTCGGCCTCTGGGAGGACGGCCGGATCACCGAGGTCAGCGAGATGATCGAGCAGGTCGAGCCGACGCCCGCCGTGCCCCACTCGACCACGGTGATGGTGCCGCAGTTCCGCGCTCTGGAGGTGCTGCACGCCCGGCTGACGGAACTCGGCGGCAGCGTGCTCCTCGGCACCGAACTCACCGCTTTCACCCAGGACGCGGACGCGGTGACGGTCCGTCTGCAACGCGCCGGCGGGGCCTCGCACACGGTGCGCGCCGCCTATCTGGTCGCCGCCGACGGCGGGCGCAGCACCGTACGCCGGGAGCTGGGCACCCAGATGAGCGGGCCGTCGCTGGAGCCGGGCGTCGCGCTGCTCGCGGACGTCCGGATCGACGGCCTCGACCGGGACCACTGGCACCGCTGGATCCTGCCGAACGGCGCCTTCACCTCCCTGCTCCCGCTCGCCGGCACCGACCTCTTCCAGACCCTGATCGCGGCCCCCGAGGGGTCGACGGACACCTCGCCGGAGGCCATCCGCACCCTGCTCTCGACGCGCACCCACCTGGCGCCCGAGCAGATCCGCGAGGTGGTGTGGTCCTCCCTCTTCCGCCCCCGCGCGGGCATGGCCGACTCCTACCGCACCGGCCGGGTCTTCCTGGCCGGCGACGCCGCCCACGTCCACTCCCCGGCGGGCGGCCAGGGCCTCAACACCAGCGTGCAGGACGCCTACAACCTCGGCTGGAAGCTCGGCCAGGTGCTGCGGTACGGCGCCCCCGACTCCCTGCTCGACAGCTACGGCACCGAGCGCCGCCCGATCGCCGCGCACATCCTGGACACCAGCACCCGGCTGCACCGCTCCGGCAGCCTGCGCCGCGGCCGGGACCTGCACCAGCTCGACCTCGGCTACCCCGACAGCCCGCTGACGCGGGAGCTGCGGACGGCCCTCGCCGAGGGCACGCCCGTCGCCGGCGACCGGGCCCCCGACGCCCCGTGCCGCACGGCCGACGGCCGGCCCACCCGGCTCTTCGACGCCTTCCGGGGCCCGCACTTCACCCTGCTCGCCCTGGGCGACGTCGAGCTGGACGAGGCCCAACTGCCCGCCGATCCCGCCCTGCTGCGGGTCGTCCGCGTCGGTGGCCCCGCGCCCGATCTGCTCGATGCCGACGGCCATGTCCAGGACGCGTACGGCAGCGGCACGGCCGTCCTCCTCGTCCGCCCCGACGGCTATCTCGCCCTCGGCGCACCGGCGGAGGGCGCCACGGCCCGGGTGTCCGCCGCCCTGGCGGACATCGTCGGCACCGCCGCGCTCCAGCCGGCCGGATGACCTCCTGCGCACGGGGCCGCACCGGTGAACAGTCGCCGGTGCGGCCCCGTGCCGGGGAACGGGCTCCTGAGGGGCGGGGCGCCCGGGTCCGGCCGCCCGGAGCCCTAAAGAATCAGCGACAGCAGCAGCACGCAGACGATCCCGACCACCGAGATCAGCGTCTCCATCACCGACCAGGTCTTCAGCGTCTGCCCGACGCTCAGCCCGAAGTACTCCTTGACCAGCCAGAATCCGGCGTCGTTGACATGGCTGAAGAACAGCGACCCGGCGCCGATGGCCAGCACCAGCAGCGCGGCGTGGGTGGTGCTCATCTCCGCGGCGAGCGGGGCGACGAGCCCGGCGGCGGAGATGGTGGCCACCGTCGCGGAGCCGGTCGCGAGCCGGATGGCGACCGCGATCAGCCAGGCCAGCAGCAGCGCGGAGACGTGCCAGCCCTTGGAGAGGTCCAGGATCATCTGGCCGACGCCGGCGTCCACCAGCGTCTGCTTGAAGCCGCCGCCGGCACCCACGATCAACACCACACCGGCGATCGGACCGAGCGACTTCTCGACGGTCGTGGCGATCCGGCCACGGGTGAACCCGGCCGCCCGCCCCAGCGTGAACATCGCGACGACGACGGCGGTCAGCAGCGCGATCAGCGGCGAGCCGATGACATCGAAAGCCCGCTGCACGCCGGCCGCGGGATCGTCGACGACGATGTCCACCAGCGCCTTGGCCAGCATCATCACGACCGGCAGCAGCACGGTGGCCACCGTGATCCCGAAGCCGGGCCGCCGCTCCAGGTCGTCACAGCCGCGCGCGGGCACCAGCTGCTCCGGCGGGCGGACGTCCACCCAGCGGGCCGCGTAACGGGAGAAGACCGGACCGGCGATGATCGCGGTCGGGACGGCGACGACCACCCCGAGCGCGAGGGTGACACCGAGGTTCGCGCCGACCGCGTCGATCGCCGCCAGCGGCCCGGGATGCGGCGGGATCAGCCCGTGCATGACGGACAGTCCGGCCAGCGCCGGGATGCCGATCCGCATCAGCGAGCAGTTGCCGCGCCGGGCGACCAGCAGCACCACCGGTATCAGCAGCACGATGCCGACCTCGAAGAAGATCGGCAGCCCGACGATCCCGGCGATCAGCACCATCGCCCAGGGCATCGCGCTCCGGCCCGCCTTCGCCAGGATCGTGTCGACGATCCGGTCCGCGCCGCCGGAATCGGCGAGCAGCCGCCCGAGGACGGCACCCAGCGCGATCAGCACGCCGGTGCCTGCGACCGTCGTACCGAGCCCCGTCGTGAAGCTGGTGATGGCCTTGTCGAGCGGCGCACCGGCCACCGCACCGAGCACCAGCGAGCCGACGATCAACGACAGGAAGGCATGCAGCTTGAACTTGGTGATGAGCAGGACGATGACGGCTATGCCGGCCAGAACGGCGATGCCCAGCTGGGCGTGACCGGCCGAGGTGATCGGCTCGGTCGCATCCGCTGCGAGCATCTCGACGCTGAGATGAGTCACGGCGATTCCCTTGGTCGAACGGAGGGGGAAGGGGTGCTGCGGTGGGGGGTGTTGAGGGG